>CAKPCJ010000059.1 GCA_934141575.1 uncultured Bacilli bacterium | reverse complement strand
TCTAATCCCTCTAAAACATTTTTGGTTTCCGTATCACTATAAAATGCTATATACCGATGTACTTCCCCCACAAGTTCTATCATGTTCAGATTCATGACATCTGCTTTTTCATCATTTATAAATTTTTCATATGGTAAGCGCTTTAATATCACCTTAAGTACATAAAATAATTCTTTCATCCTGTATTTTCTCCATACTTAAATTTACATCCAGTCCAACATCTCTTCTCTTGGTGACTTTATCCTATTTGTTTCTGAAACAATCATTCCTTTTACAAAAACACCATATCTTTCCCTCTGTTCTTCATTTGATTCACGAATTTCTTTAATAACTGGGCATGAATTAAAAATATATGCAAATTTTTCTTCATTTTTTAACTTTGTAAACTCACCATAAGCTTTATCATTTTTTCTTAGAGCATTCTCTATTTTATCAAATAGTGATATTAAAATATCAAATAGATCCTCTTCTTGAATTCTATCCATGTTGAGCTGCTGGTCCCGAACAATGCGCTTGAACATATTATAATATATATCAATAGAATATATAGGAACCACCATACCTGCGGATATTTTTCTCCATGAATACATATTGGGGAAAAATCCATCTTCTTCAAGCAATATATCTATAATCTCAGCCACTTTTTTTTCATTTTTATCTTTTTCTTTATCATTTCCTTTTGTTAATATAAGTAATTGTTCTATGAAATATCTCAATTTTTCATCAAACTCAAAAATATTATTTATAAAATTCATGATATTATAATCTAATTTTCCTATTAAATATAAATAATTTTTTTCTTCAATAGTATCTCGCAGAAATGTTTCCCTTTTTTGAGAAGATTTTGTTGTATCTTTATTTTCATTTTTATCAAAATGCTCTTGTTCTGTATCTGTTACAAAATTAACATTTTTTTCGTTTTTATCTTTTTCATTTTTATCTTTTCCCTCGAATCTCCATTCTCCATTTGATAAAAATAAAGTCAACAAAAATTCCCATTGCATTTCTTTTATAAGTCCAACTATTCCATATTGGTAGTCGTACATTATTTTATCATCCTCTATTTTTGAATTATCTATCATGCTTTGTGCAACTTCTTTTAAATTATCTATCATGCTTTGTGTATCTTCTTTTAATTCAAATCTAACACGACCTTTCCTCTTCTTTAAAACATCTTTTGCACAACCTACAACATAGTACATCCTTTGTTCTCTCTCTGTTTCTCCCTCCCCTATCATGATATTTTTTTCCAAATTTGGAACTATATTTTTCGACCAGCTTCCTCCAACAGATTCAGCCATTATTTCTTTTAATATTTTATAATTACGATTAGTATTCAATTCTTTTATTTTTTCCAAATTGTTAAAATCACACTCACATTTATAACGGTAAAATATCTTTGTTAATGTTAATGAATACATTGCTAAAATTGCATCCACTAACTTTTTATCATAAATATATGTCGCTCCCATCCAATAAAGTGTGTATAATAGTTCTCCATAACTATATCCAA
>CAKPCJ010000058.1 GCA_934141575.1 uncultured Bacilli bacterium | reverse complement strand
GTATATGTATTATCGGATTTCCCAAGATAAGACAAAAACGTAAGTTTCTCTTTATCACTAAGGTTCGTTAAATAGTAAATGGCATTTTTGTCGTACTGCCCGACAAGATCGCAGTAATTTTGTATTTGTGCTAAATACTTGTTAGGCAGAAGTTCAATAAGCTGCTTTCGCTCCTGATACAACCTCAAAAAGTCTGCATCATCGTATTTATAGCACAGCAGTTCCATAAAAATCAGTTCTACAAGATTATGAACCGAATTACTTTTCTGCAATGCAGCCGATAAATACTTATTCTCCTTTGTGCCAAATGATTTCATAGCGATCCAAAGGAGCCATGCTCTGTCTGCGTTTATATCAGTGAAAGCGTTCTTTATCATCATAGAAAGATGATGTACACTGCCGAATTCCTTGTCTATAACAGCAGATAATGAGCCTGATTCTTTAATTCTGTTATACAGTATTTGCCACTGTTTTTCAGAGCCCCATTTTTCTATCGTAGCAGATCTTACTTCAGGATAATTTTGGCACAGAATATCGTATATGCCGCCTATTGTATCAATTTGGAATACCGAGTTTTTGTATATATCAGCCTTGATTTCAGTGTGTACAAACAGAGAAGGTTCATTCGCATCAAATGACAGCGACTCCATAGTACGCAACAATGCAGAAAATCCTTTAAGAATATTCGGTTGATTTTCATCTGCAAACGTCGTCAAGGTGATTGCAGGTAAAGTGAATGATTGCTTTTCAAGGATGATTGTTCTGTGATCGGCTCTATTTCCGTTAGCGTAAATTGCATTTCTCAAAAGTCCTGCACATCCATAAATGAAAATAACCACATGACCCGCCACAGGTAATTGTAATAGTTCAGATATATTTTGTTCGCCACGTAGCATATCATTAAGTAAATATCCAAGGACGATACCATTCTGAACTTTTTTTACTTCTGCCTTAAAACTGAAAACATTCGGCAAACTATCATTATTACAATAATCTGAAACTCTGATAATTGTTTTACTGCCGTCTGCTTGCATTTTTGAAATTATGTTTTGCAAAACAGCATTATCGTCTATGTTTGCTATAAACGGATGACCGCTTATCTCTGAATTAAAATAAGCGGTTATCTCGTTAAAGCAACTTATTTCATCAAATAGCTGCATTATTTACCATCTTCTCCCTTGAGAATCTGTATACCAAATTCCGCATCCTCATCTATCCTGCGCTTCAGATATTCTCTGAGCTGTACAGTATCCATTCTGTCAATAATCTGACTTGCCATTTCGCTGCCTCTGAGTTTATACTCCTTGTCAACCATTGACTGCAGCTGTCTTTGAACTTCGGTACTGCCAAGCCAATAATACGGAGATTCATGGAGTTTGGCACGAAGCTTGTTTCTGATGTCGTTTACATCTTTCAAAAGTACAGCATTTGAACCAACTATCAATTCCATGAAAAGACAATCTCGTTCACTTGCATCACAAAGTTTACCGTAAAAATCTGCCTGATTCATAAAATCAATTGCTTCTTTGGCATCATCTTCACTGGGGTTCGTACTCTTGATAATGT
>CAKPCJ010000057.1 GCA_934141575.1 uncultured Bacilli bacterium | reverse complement strand
GTCTCACATCTTTATCTTTGTTATAACAAGCATATACTTTTTCTGGTTTCACTCGTATATCCTCCTCTTCCAGTACGTTTTATGCAAATCCGCCTAATGAGTGAATTAGCACTACCATCAATATGCAGATTTTTCCAAATATCTTGCCAACATCCTTCGTCTTCCTTTATTTCCCTAAAATTTTTCTAATCGGTCCCATAACAAGCTGCTTCTCTTCTTCATTCATCCCTAAGAAATACATCGAGAGTCCATACACGACTGTATAGATAATTGCTAGCACTCCCAATTTAATGAGACCAATAATATTGGCAAATTTCATAATAACAATGCCAACCACACAAGGTACAATTAATGCTGGAATAAACTTTGCAATTTCTTTCCAAAAATAAATCATGTTCATTCCAATACGGGCATGATAATACCAGTTCATAAATATAACATTACCAGCTATAAGAGAAATCGCCGTACCAAGCGCAGCACCAGAAGGTCCCATAAGTTTAATCAACGGAATACTGATAAATACATTGGCAATTGCAATGGCTAAATAGACAACTGCTCTTGCTTTATGCATGTTCTTTGCACGCTGGATTTCAATTCCAAGATTTTGTATTAAAGGAACGGTAACAGGAACAATAAGTAACAGTGCCACGACATATGAAGCACCATATTCCGTCCCTGCCCAAATTTTCACAAAAGGAATACCAAAGAATACAAATCCAGACAAGATTAATCCTAAAACCATAAACTGAATTCGCCCAACTTTTGTAAAAAGTCTAGTTAGTTGCGTATCATCATTAGATTCAGCAACAATTCTATTCACTTTCGGAACAAAAACATTTGAGATGGATGACGAGAACTGGAGATATAATGTGTTAATTTGCCCTCCAACGCCATATATAGCAACCGCTGTTGTACCCGCTAATCTTCCCAGCAAAAATTTGTCCACACTCCAGTTAATTTGGTCTATAATCTGATTTAAGAAAATAAAAAATGTGAATGTCCACATTTCCTTAAGCAAACTAATTTTAAGGCCTCTAAATTTAAATCTGATATGTAACCTCTTAAAACAGTAAAACATATTAGATATCAATAACGCAAATGTAAGAAATGTCGTCACAGATACCATTCCTATTGATCCATATCCCATAATGAGTAATGGCAATGTCAAAAACGGACTAAATAAATTTTGAAGAAGTATCAGCAACTTCTGAAACAGAAATTTTTCGTGTGCGGTAATTGAGCAGTTAAACACACTGTTCGGAAATGTCATTGCAAGGTTGATAATGAGCAGTCCCATTAAAATCTTAGCAGTGGCATATTCACTTTCCGTAAGGCCTGTACCAAAAATGCCTCGTATATTCCCTATCATCACAATGCCGCATAAAACACAGATAATAGAAATAGAGCAGAAAATAAGCATAAACATTCCGTTCAATTTTGCAATGCCATCTTCATCTTTCTGTGCTTTATATCTTGAATAGAATCGTAAATAAGAACTTCCAAATCCCAAGCTCAAGAGGCTTAAATAAGAAACCACAGAATATACTAACTGATATAACCCATATTCGCTCTGTCCCAATAAACGTAGCATTATTGGGGTATAAATCTAATTAACAAGTATCTTCACTAATTCGCCAGCATATGATAACACAACGCCGGCCTTTCGTTGACTTATTTTCATTAT
>CAKPCJ010000056.1 GCA_934141575.1 uncultured Bacilli bacterium | reverse complement strand
TATATATTCCGGTTTAAAATCAGAATAAACGGATTTTTTATCAAACCTCGCCTGATCTGATGCATTTCTATAAACGCAATAAAGCACAACATTAGTAGCTAATTCATATAAAAATTTACCACGTTCCGTATTTTTCTTCTCTATACTTGGATGAGCATTGCGGCTGTCCCTTAAATACATAAAAGAAGATGAATCTATGTCACTCATATCATATTGTTTCTGGCACATTTCCGCTATTCTTTTATATTGTTCCGCCTCATTGGACGTTGCATATTTCATAGCACGTTCATAAAAAATATCATCTTTAACCGGGTATGCAATTTGTGACAACATTTCATCGTCAGAGGCTCCCGCAAATATGCGAATCAACTGCCAATAATATCTCGCAGGAATATCTTCTTTTAATTCTATTGCCTTTAAAATACAAGTTTCTGCATACGAATATTTTCCATCACGGATATATTCTTCTGCCTTTTTCAATTCTTCCTGCGCCTTACTATCGTAGAGACTAGATATTTGTGATGTGACAATATCGTAACGCTTTTTTTCACTTTCGGACGCACAATCCAAAGCAGCTTTAAAAAATTCATTTTTCTGCACATCTATAATATGTGTGGCTGCTTCCTCATCGGAACAAACATTTTCTGAAACAAGAAATCTTCCCCAAAAAGCGAGGCTTATGTCTGATTTGATACTAAGTGCCTGTACAAATATAGCATCTGCCTCCTCAAAATCACCATTTCGTAATTTTTCAAAACCAGAATTGCATATTAGTTCACCTTCCCTTTGCAGGCTTACTTCGATTAGACTGTCTACCCTGTCAAATCGCATCTTTTCTTCTGCAGATGCGCACTGAATTGCTAACTTATAATACGGATTTGCTTTAATATCGAAGCGTTTATCGGCAAGTTCATTATCCCCTGCCACCTGTTGTGAAGATAAAAGCATACCCCAATGTGCAAGGGCTGTATCAGATTTTTTCTCAATTGCTTTTTGGAAATACTCACCTGCTTTGTTAAAGTCACGCAAGGTCAATTGTTGAAAACCTAAATCGCAGAGATTTGCTGCTTCAGCAGAAAGCATATCATTCGCATCAATACCGACACCTGCAACTGGTGTTTTTTGTGATTGAATGCGAAGGTCACCGATTAAGCTGTCAATATTACTACACAGTTTTTCCTTTGCACCAAGTTCGGAAAGATTAACCGCCTGATATGTGGCAAGAACACTGGGCAATTGTTCAGGTCCCATACCTTTAAGAGCTGTTACTATGTATTTAGACTTGTTCTTTTGCCTTGCGGCAACAACCATTTTTGCATATCTGCTCCATTCGTTTTTAACCCACGTTGCATTTATGTATTCCGGCTTAGTGCCGACAAGCAGCATAACAGTTGCACTGGAAAGTGCAGCGTATATAATAGGTTCGTATTCCTGTCCGGCTTTGTCTCTCAGAGTAATGTTTGAAAAAAATACTTTCAACCCTAAATTCTTAGTCAGATAGTAGTACAACTCTTGAGCAAGCAAACTGTCCTCTGTAGGTCTGCCCAAATCGTCAGTTGCCTTGAAACTGATAAATACATCATATGGTTCCTCTTTTGCTGCAATTAGTTTTATTTTTTTCTGGTATTCATCAATCGTGCCTGCTTCCGACATATAATATTCAGCCATACCTCGTTCTGCTTTCAACACAGCCATCTTGTAGTCGGCATCATCTAAAATGGAGCCTTCAATCGTTCTGTGACAGGTAGGCAG
>CAKPCJ010000055.1 GCA_934141575.1 uncultured Bacilli bacterium | reverse complement strand
CCTTGGTTCTGTGCAATTGTTCTTCTTGGGATTTATGGGAGAGTATATTCTGAGCATGAATCAGAGAATTATGAATAGACCTTTGGTTATAGAGGAAGAGCGTATTAATTTTGATGCGGATGATGAACAAGGGATTTCATAAACTCTGATTAGAAATTGAATTATATCCAGAGGCTATGGTAAACATGAGACAGGATGAAAATTGGTAAAATGAAAAAGTTTGATAAATTTATTTATTTCATATGCAAATTTATTGCAAAGATATTAAAGAAGGATCAGGACGAAAATGCTGTAAATAGTCTGGTACAATTCGTTAAATTCGGAATTGTCGGTGTTTCCAATACTGTGATTTCATATGTGATTAACGTACTTGTATTATTGGCGATGAAGCCAATGGATGTGTCATGGGATTATTTTGTGGGAAATATTGTTTCCTTTATTTTGAGCGTACTCTGGTCATTTTACTGGAATAATAAGTATGTATTTACCCTTGAGGAGGGAAAAAGCCGTTCTATTGGAAAGGCACTGATTAAGACTTATGTATCGTACGGATTTACGGGTATTATTTTGAATAATATCTTGTCCTGGATATGGGTAAGCGTGCTTTGTATTTCAAAATATATTGCGCCTATAATTAATTTGGTGGCTAGTGTGCCGATTAATTTCTTTATGAATAAGTTGTGGGCGTTTAGGGAGAAGTAGAAGGAACTCAAATTTGGGTTCCTTTTTAGTATTGTTGAATAATGGTTTTAATTGTTTGAGAAAGTGGAGATTCAAATTGATAAATGAAGAAATTGAAAAAATTGTAAAATTTGTTAGGACTTTAATTACTAATATTGCTTGGATAGAGACAGTAAGTTGGGCTGTGGCTCTTTTGATGAAATGGTATGAAAAATTTTATGATTGTGTAATTGCTAATAAGAAATACATCGTAAAGAAAAAAGATAATAATCCTATGTTTAGTAGGCAATATAATATTTTTCTTATCGAACTTGCTAAAAATATTCTTTTTTCATTTGTATTGATTAATTTTAATATTATGGCAGGACTGGATATTGTTTGTGTTCTTTATGGTCAAAAGGTAGAACCAATTAATATAAAATCTTTAGTAATTGAAATAATAATTATTGCTATATATATTTTATTAATCGTAATGTTGAATAAGGTGTATTTTCACAATGATAAAAGTATTCCTTGTGGAATAATTCTGGGATATGGGCTTTTATGTGGAGGGCTTTTAGATTTCTTTTTTGCATTTGGTTTATGGAAAACTAACTTTTATCCATGGTGCTGTTTAGGCGTTACAGTAGTGGAGATTGTATTAAATGATTTATTGTTGAGAAAGCTCTCATTATATCGTGAATACAGGTTAGCCAAAGAAAATATATTCTTTGGATTGAATGTCATAATGACGTGCATATATGTAACAATTTATGTAGCAGTTATTCAATTTGGAGATATAGATAAGCATTTTGATGTAATGTATGTTTGTATTACAGTTCAAATTATAATTATAGTTTGTGAAGTAATTATGAATGATATTAATGAGTGTGCGCCTTATGAAAAAGAAATTTGGATGAAAAATGGCAATAAAAAGTTAACTAATAGTGGAATAGAAGAACGAAAAATAGGAAAAATTACATGGCGCGAAGATGGCAGAAAGGTTGAAGTAGATATAAAACATATTACGAAAATATCATATATAGCACATTACAGTCATAAAGGAATGAAAGAAAGAAAAATTGTTTTAGCGGATGGAAATGAAGTAAAAGGGTATGTATTTAAGTCTTTT
>CAKPCJ010000054.1 GCA_934141575.1 uncultured Bacilli bacterium | reverse complement strand
TCCCGTATTTGTTGTTTCAACCGTTATTCGGTTTTTGTCTACGGAAATTTCATTTATTTTAATACTTTTACTGTCAGCAAATCCGCTTACCGAAAGTCCCATAACAATCGATGAGGTCAAAACCGATGCAAGTATTCTTTTTACCATTACTTTCATCCTTTCGTTATAATTTTAGTAATTTATTTTCCCGAATAAATTAAATCTATATAACACTTTTTCCACTTCTTTACACTCCGTTTGATAATGCACAAACCTACAATCGCATCACTCCTTTTCCGACTTTTTCAAGTTTTTGTATACTTTATTTACACTATTGCAATACCGTTTATCAACAGACGCAAGTCTTTTTGATTTGGGTATCGCATTTAATTTTTTACTTTTACCAATTATATCCTGATAATTAAACATATCGAGTTTAGTAAATTTTGTTTTTTATTAACTCATAACATATTTTGCTAATTGCAATTAAATTAATTTTACAATCGTTTTGCTCTTCTACAAAATTTGTTCAACCTTTATCAAAAAAATTAACAAATTTAACTATTGCTATATTCATAATTTTATATTATAATGTATTTAATGTCAATCCTCAAAATTATGGAAAAAGGGGTGCTTATTTATGATTAACACCAATAAAAAAGTCATAGAACTTGACTATGAAAACATTGAATTGCTTTCACACAAACGCTTTAATGCATTCGCGGTGGTAAACGCATTTGAAAACGCCGAACTTCATCACCATATTTTCTTTGAGCTGTTATACATTATCAGCGGAACCGTACACCATTCCATAAACGGTGAAACCACCGAAGAAATGCATAAGGGCGACTTTATCTTTATCGATATCGGAACGATTCACGAATACCAAAGCAACGGCGCAAAAGCCCTTAATGTTATTTTTACGCCTCGGCTTATTGATAAAAACATATCGACCTGTATGTCTGTTACAGAGCTTTTTAAGAGAACATCATTAAATTTAGAAACACTTTTAACATCATTCCCGTCCGATACCGTACTGCATGACACGGACGGCGCTCTGTTAAATTTAATTATGTTTTTAAAAGCAAAATTTAACAACCCGCTCCCATTATCTTATTCCATTATTCGCGATTGTGTAATTTCTATGCTTATGCATATTACCGAACCTCAATTTATCAGCCATAAAAGTTTGAACCGTATCACAAAAGCTCTGCTTAAAATAATAGATGAACATTATTCAGAGCCGAACCTTTTAAGCCGTGCCGCCAATGAGCTTAAATATACAATACCTTATATATCGGCTACATTTAAAAATGATTTCGGAATAAGTTTTAAAGAGTATTTACAAATTCACAGAATCAATAAGGCCAAACACCTTTTAGACACGACCAATATGTCAATCTTGGATATAAGTTTTGCCGTTGGATACTCAAATATAAAATTCTTTAGAACAACATTCAAAAAATATACGAACATTACACCAACGCAATACAAAACTTCTTCTTTGATAAATCATCCGAAAAAGTAAAAAATATTTTATAGAGATATATCTCCTTCGGTTGTCCAAAGGAGATATATCTTTTATCATTATTCTTTAATCGGCTTATTATATCCTCAGACAATAAGCATCGTTGCCGCAAGTGCCAATGCGGCGGAAATAACATTTTTATATGTAACTTTTTCCCTGCCGACAATACTGATAATCAGCGAAACAACTATTGTACCGCCCGTTATCATCGGATATTGAACCGAAGCATTCACATGAATCAGCGCAACCAAGACGAGGAAATTTGCTATACCCGTAAAAAACGCGTAACACATTGATGCAC
>CAKPCJ010000053.1 GCA_934141575.1 uncultured Bacilli bacterium | reverse complement strand
ATTTTTGGTATAATGCAAGCATAATACGATGTGAATATAACCAAATCTCCATAATCCTCAGAATCATCTTTATAACCATACATATATGTGAATTTTCCGGCTGGTCTAGAAACCGGGCTAACTGAACCGTCAAGCTTTGCCGCTTTTTTCAATACTTCCATTTGCAATTTTTCGAACATTTGTTTTACCTCCATTATTGTTTTCGTTTTGTTCTATTGCGGTAGATACGATGTTTCAATTTTCTTGTTGTACTTCATTCCATACATATCTACTAACTCATCTTTTGAGAATCGTTTTTTGCTTGTTTTTCTCCACCCAGCAGGTGACAGAAACCACATCTTTTTATCCTTGCTATAGTGCAAACCTAAAGCCGATAATTCTTTTCTCCATCTGTAGGTATCTCCACCGACCCAAAGGAAGGCACCGATGATTGAAATTTCAATACCGCCCATTTTGAATAATGAATCCATCACCTCAATAAATTGTTCCGGGGTTTCCTGAGTGTCGTTGTTGTAGTACTCTTTTCCGTCTTTCGTTTCCCACTTGTTTTTTACCTTTTCGAACATCAACTTGTATTCACAGTTGATTTTTTTCATGGTTTCAAGGTCTCCACCTTTGTCGGGGTGGTTCTCCATTGCCAACTTGCGATAGCGTTCTTTCAGCTCTTTCAAGTTTTTCACGTTGTCAAAATACATTTTTTTCACCTCATTTTTTAGATTGTAGGGGGCTTTTGTAGCCCCCTGATACAAAACAGTTTTAAAAACTCAAAATACCGTATTTTGTATTGGTAAAACCTTTTGCTTTAAGACCATTCCAAACAATATCCCAATAAATATGACAGTCACTCCAATCTGTAATAGTGTTCTCATGGTACTTGTATGTATACCATTTTGCGAAATCGCTCGTGGTCATATTAGGATAGAATTCTACTGAATCCCAAATATCTAACACTTTATTAATATCTGTATAACCAGCGTCAACAAATGCGCTAAGTTTGTCGGTGTTTTCGACTTCCAAAACATCTAAGACCCTAGCAACGTCGTTGATTCTTTCAACGTCTGTATAGTTAACGATGAAACCCATGAAGCCGTCAGAATCAACAACCTCATAATCGTGTTCATTTCCGTTTGATACTATAGCGTCGTAAAATTCCGCCGTATCAAAATCGAGTGGAAAACTCATAGCAAAGTACTTTCCCGATGAAAGATTTCTAATAAGTGCCTTGCGTGTACCGTTTGAATCTAAAATATCCATTTGTTTTCTTACCTTCTTTCATTGTATCATGAGTATACATATATTAATTAACTTGCTATGCTCTGTATTTCTAAACACGGCTTGCAACGTGCTACGGCTACATTATAGCTAGGGGGGTAGCCCCCTATGTGTTGTATCATGAGTATATACTATAAAATAATAGATTCGAATACTTCTTCTCTATAATACTTTTCAAGCTCTACCGCAACAGTAAATCTATCACCGACACTAAACGAATAGCCAAAATCCTTTTTATATTCGTTGGATTCTATAGTAGCCACTCTATACCATGCGTCAATAGCTCTATCCGTGTCATAATTGCCACGCTTGCAATGCTTTTTAAGGTTCTCTAGCGTTGGAATAATAGCCTTGTCGTGAGTAGTGCCGTTGTTGATGGCACAAAGGAATAATTCACGACTTTCAATTGTTTCCCGATAGACCATGTTTTTTGTTCTTTTCATTTTCTTACCTTCTTTCATTGTATCATGAGTATATGTAATTTTTTTAAACATCTTTCGTTTACAGCTATATGGTATCACGCTTGTTCTACCTTGTCAACACTTTTTTTCAAAC
>CAKPCJ010000052.1 GCA_934141575.1 uncultured Bacilli bacterium | reverse complement strand
GTTCTTGACAAGTTCCCCAAAATGTGCTATAGGGTACGTGGACAGTTTTTTATGAATATGACTAATTAAAAAAAAAAACTATTGAATAAATTTATATAACATGTTAGAATTATTGTAAAGAAAGAGAGGAAACAATATGTTATTAAATGAATTATTAGTAAATTTAAGTTATCAAGATTTGGATAGAAAAGTTGTTATTAATTTTAAAAATCATTTGAGTTTATTTTGTGGGAATGTAGACGAAGCTTTAAGATGTTTGAGTGAAACTATTTTAACAAGAGATATTATATTAAAGTATAATATAGAAAATAAATTGTATATTGATATTAATATAGAATTTAACTAGATTGTGAGGTAAAATTAATGTTTATAAACGCTAACGCTATGCTATGTTTAGTAATAATTATATTTTTATTCGTTTGGTTATTTATTATGTGAGGAGATTGCAAAATTATGACACTATGGGATGAATTAGAAGAAATTAGAAAAAATATAGGAAAAGACATAATGATTAAGCTTTATTATCGAAACTATGCAATAACTGATTATGTTAGTTCAGTAGAGTTTATCATTAATATGAACTCATCTATATTAGATTTAGATAATTCTAAATATGAAATTAAAGATACTATTTTAAGTAACTATTTAATAATTAAATTAAAAAAGGAGGTATTTGAATAATGACATTAAAACAATTATTAGACATAGAATGGGAAAATGAACGAGAATATTATTTTTGTATTTTTATTAAAGATATTAATCACGATGTTATTACAACAACAATTGAAATGACCTTTAGAAAATTAGGAGATATCGTGGGTTTATTTTTACTAATTCAAGAAATAGAAGAATGGGAATTACAAAAAAACAACGCTATTTATATACGATTAAAAGGATAGTTAAAACTATCCTTTTTATTTACTCAATTCATTAACTCTTTTTCTAATTTGTTGATAAGTTGCATCATCACAACCAATCATTTTCTTTCTAGTTTCGTGTCCATTTCCATACTTACCATTAATAATATCTCTTGCAATCTTTTCAATATCCCACGTTTTAGACGAATTAGTATTACTAGAATAATCAAGCCATTTACTAAATCCATGTTTTAACCATTTTCTTTGATTTAACTTTGTAATTTGAATGCCATTTTCCCATTTCGGACTACATTCGCATACCTTACCGTTTCCAACATACACACCAATGTGCCCATTCATCCAAACGAACTCACCTCTTGTGATATTATTAAAATCACTTGACTGATTATAACAATAAGTAGACATAATCGTATTAGCGTTAACATCAGGATATATATGTCCATATCGTCCATTATTAGGATAACCCCATAAAGTTCCTTTAATCAATCCGCTGCAATCACATTCTAAATAATTTCCCTTTTTTACTTTTCGATAACTATTCATAAATTTACCGAGTTTATATATAGTAGGCATTTTTTCATACTCTAAAATTTTAGCTATAAAATCTTCAACATTCATTATTAATCCTCCTTTATGTTATAATTATATCACACATTAGACTATTTACAATAATAGTCTAATATGTTAGAATATTTGAGAGGTGATAATATGCCGTTAAATGAAGGACTAAAAAAATATATCGAAGAACAAAGAGAAAAAAGGATTAAAGAACAAGATAGAAAAATCATGAATTTAAGACGTCTTAAATATGACGAACAAACAAGACAAGAACTTATAGACAACGCACAATATCTATCAAGAACAATAAATAGAAGATATAGGGAACTAGAAAAAGCAGGACTTGAAAAGAAATCATATGCATATAAACGCACTAAAAGTGAAACGGGCTTTAATCGTTATACAACAAGCAAACGACAATTAGAGCGATTAACAAGTGAGGAACTTTATGATTTAAACATAGATTTATACGCGAAATACGCGTCATCAACGACTAGTGTTAGTTA
>CAKPCJ010000051.1 GCA_934141575.1 uncultured Bacilli bacterium | reverse complement strand
CCTTTTAAAAGTTATTTTACAGAAGAAAAAGAAGAAAGCTATTTATGGACGTTATCTAATTTAAATAGTTATGAAATAGGAATAATAAATTTATATCCTCATTTTATTGATTTATGTTTGGGCGGTAAGAAAATCGCATTATGTCATTTTGCAAATGATTGTAGATTTGATTATACTAAAAATAGTACGTGGTCTTATCAGGCTAATTATAAAAACGGCATAGATGCATATAAACAATTTTTATATACTAATAGTCAAGAACAAAAACTTGATATGGCAAATAAGATTAAATTTTTAGGAGAAAATAGTGATGAAGCTAAAGGAATAATATCAGCAATGAATGAACCATTATTTAATGGAAAAAAAGTAACTGATTATGATTCTATATTTCAAGGACATGTTCATTTTGAAATGTTTGAAAAAGGAGAAAATACATCATTTTATACTTTAAGAGCTGTTGGTATGGCTTATGGAAATGATCCAGTTGATACAGCATCTTATGTTATCTTAAAAGAAAAAAGAAATAATCAAGGGTTTGATGTTCAAAAAGTTTTGGTTAGATATAATCGAAAAGAATTAGAAAATGAAATCTTAAATAGTGATGGACCAATGGATACAATTAGAAAATTTACTAACATGAGGTAAAAATCATATATACAAAAAGATAAATATTTGCTATTATTATGATAGAAAAGGTGTTGAGTTAATGGAAAAAGATGAAAATTCAAAAAAGGAAATAAAGAAAGTAAAAATAATAAGTATAGTAATAATATGTGTTTTATGTTTAATAATTTTAGTTTTATTGCTTTTTTATAAGAAAGATTATCATAAAAATAAAGTAGAACAAACAACCATAACTACTAGTGAACAGGAAACTTCAACAACTACAACAGTGCAAAATAATAATTTACATAAAAATAGTTTACTAAAGAATGATATTTATGAAAGCGAAGAAAATATAGATGCAGTTAAAATATATGAATACGATGATATTAGTAACTATAAAAATTTTTCTACAATAAAAATTAATAAATTAGATTCACTTGATAAAAATTCTTCAAAAAGTTTTTCTGATTTAGAATTAATTCAAGATAATGAACTTAAGCTTTCTAATGGGAAAGTTTATTATAAAAATAAAACTGTCTGTGATTTTACAAATTCTAAGTATATTACATATAGACGAAGAGATGTTGTTAACACAGGGTATACAATTTCGTTTTATGGATATTTTGTAAACAATAATACAACTGATATTTATGAATGCAATATTAGTGAGATTGAATCGTCTAATAAATTAATATACACATATGAAACTAATGAATTTTATGATTATTTATATGTTTATCAAGATGATATTTATATAAAGGATAAAAAAGATAATATATACGATATTTATGATCATGCTAAAGTTGCTGATAATGGTGATATATTTAAAATATATGAGGATATAATGTTTTATACAAATGGTAATTTATATTATAATACAAGTGAATTAATTGGAAACTATGATTTTAGAAAAATTATTTATATTAATTCTGGTTGTGATGCACCAAGCAGTATGATTATTGTTTCTTCTGATAATAGGGCTGTTTATTCACATTTAGGAATGAATTATAAAAAAATTGATAAAAAATTTAAAGATATTTATGTCAATGATATTTCAAATCGTTTAGTAACAGTTGAATTTGATGATGGTACGTTTGAAACTTTAGATTTTAATGGTTGTTAGTTATGTTGAAAATACTATAATATTATGCTATTATGAATATGTAAGGAACACTTACATAAAATAAAAAGGAACATTTAGTTTTGCTATGCTGAATGTCTATCCTTTATTGATTTAGATAAGACATTTAATTATCTTTTAAAATTGGATAATTAAGTGTCTATTTTTTTACTATGTATACTAAAATAGATATACATAGAATAATGAAACATACGTATCTTAGAAATTTAATAATAAATTTTCTTTTACTCATATGCATCACCTCCTCATCTTCTTATTATTAAAAGGTGAGGATAGACACCCAGCAACTAATTGTTCCTTAGTTGGTATTATACTATTAGTGTAAATCAT
>CAKPCJ010000050.1 GCA_934141575.1 uncultured Bacilli bacterium | reverse complement strand
CGATAAACCTCTTATTGTAATTGAAGCCAAGAAAAAAGGTTCCCGTATTGATGCCGCTTTAGAACAGGGTATTAATTATGCAAGAGCTATAGAAGCACCGTTAGTGTTTGCCACTGATGGCGTTTTTTGCAAAGCCTTTCATACTGTGGCAAACAGACCTCCTATTCTTAATGGTGAAGAAATAGATGAATTTATTCGTGAAGCTCTCGCTCTGCGCTATTTGACGTCCTATGAAGTAAATACAGTAAGCCCTAAAGTTCAATATGACCGTAAGGAGCTTATCCGAATTTTTGATGAAGCGAATAATATGCTTCGTGGAGAGGGTCTGCGTGCTGGCATTGAGCGGTTTGGAGAATTTGCAAACATTCTGTTCTTGAAGCTTATTAGCGAAAGCGAGCAGATAAAAAAAGAAAGTGGCGTACAAACTAAATTTGATATTTCTTGTAGTTGGGATAGCATTAAACAAATACCATCTTCCACTAGAATTGAATATATCAATAATACTGTTTATAAAAGACTTAATGCACTTTATAACACATATATATTCACGCCACTTCAAATAAGGAATTCAAGTATTCTAAAAGAAATCATGGATAAGCTTGATCCTCTTATGCTTACAGATGTGGATAGTGATGTTAAGGGAGATGCATTTGAATATTTTCTCAAAGCCTCTACTGCAACAAAGAATGATTTAGGTGAATATTTTACCCCACGACACATTGTAAAAACAATGGTGCGTCTCGTTAATCCTAAAATTGGAGAAAAAATATACGATCCGTTTTGTGGAACTGGTGGCTTCCTTATTGAATCATTTAGATATATTGAACGCAGTTTAGGTTCTGGCAATCCCGAATTAAAGCGAATTCTTCGTGAAGAAACTATCTATGGCAATGAAATTACCAATACTGCAAGGATTACAAAGATGAATATGATTCTTGCTGGTGACGGCCATAGTAATATTCATATGATGGATAGCTTAGCTAATCCTACTTATATTGATAAAATCAAATATGATAAAGACGGAAAAATCGTTAGAGATGCGGATGGAAATATAGAATACTCAAGTGAATATAGCGGTGTTTATGATATCGTTCTTGCAAATATGCCGTATTCGCAGAAAACCAAACATGGAAATCTATATGATCTTCCCAGTGCAAATGGAGATAGCATCTGTGTGCAGCATTGCATGAAAGCAATCAATAGCGCTGCCGAGAATGGACGCATGGCTCTCGTCGTTCCGGAAGGCTTTCTATTCCGCAAGGATCTTACAAAAACACGTGAGTATTTACTGGATCATTGTCAGCTTCAGAGTATAATCTCTCTTCCACAAGGCGTGTTTCTGCCCTATACTGGTGTGAAGACCGATATCATTTATGCGACTGATGTAAACAAAAAAGTCAAGTCGTCTGAGAGAAAAAGAAACTTTTGGTATTTTGATGTTAAAAGCGACGGTTACACGCTTGACAATCATCGCCGTAAGCTCGATACCCCCAGTGACTTAACTAAATACGAAGAATACCGAAAATTAGATTCTGATCAGGCTTCTGATATGATGAAGGTGGGGTTTGAAGTTATACCGCTTGATAAGGTTCGCAACAATTCTTATATTTTAGTCGGAAGCAGATATAGAGAAAGAAATTTCGCATCTAAATATGAGGTGACTTCCTTTTCTAATATAGCATCACTTACGCGGGGTGTAAATTATCAGAAGTCTCAGCAAGCAACATTCAAGACGAACAACATTATTCTTCCCGCTGACAATATTACTCTGTCTGGCGAATTAGTGGTAACAAAAGAAATTTATGTTGATGACACTGTGACATTGGCAGACGAAAAACGACTCAAGAAAGACGATATTTTCATTTGTATGTCTAGCGGCAGCAAGGAACATATAGGTAAAGTTGCGTTCATTGATGAAAATACTAATTATTATGCCGGCGGATTTATGGGAATTATTCGAGCAAATCCCCAAAAGTGTCTGCCTAAATATCTTTATTACTACCTATTGGCATCTCCAGAATATAGAGATGAAATCAAGCTTTTAACACAAGGTGCAAATATCAATAACATAAGCAGCACAATTAAC
>CAKPCJ010000049.1 GCA_934141575.1 uncultured Bacilli bacterium | reverse complement strand
TTTGTATTACTAATTTGATTTGTTATAAAAAATATATGATTAAACTTTTTGCTACAATATCAGCAATACTTAAAAAAATTACTAGATACTAAATGATCAAAGAATTTACTTGATTTACAGTAGATAATATAAGATGAATTTCTAATAAAAAAACAATATTAAGAGAAGGGAAATTATATTGTAGATAGCTAAGCAGAGAAGTTATCTATAATGTTTAGGTATATTAATTGAAAAATTATAAGAATGATAAGATGCTGGATAATTGTTATTTTGTAAAAACAGTATTAATGTTATTGGTAGTGTTTTATCACAGCATCCTATTCTGGGGGGGCATGGCTTGATAACCAACCAGTAATTTTTAAGTCTAAAGTTTTAAGTATATTAGCTGTTTGGCTCAATACCTTTCATATATATGGATTCACACTAGTGTCAGGTTATATTTTTCAATACTTAAAATATGAGAAAGATAAATATCAAAAATTTCTCTTATTTATTGTTAATAAAGCAAAGAGACTATTAGTTCCATATGCTTTTGTTGCAATTATTTGGGTCATACCAATTTCATATGCGCTATTTTCATATACTTCAAAAGATATTATTTTTAAATATCTTCTTTGTACAGGTCCAAGCCAATTGTGGTTTTTATGGATGTTGTTTGATATATTTTGTTTTGTATGGATTATTTCAAACTGGTTAAAGAATGATTTTATTGCTATTTTTATTTCCTGTATAGCATGGTTGATAGGGTATGTTTGTGGTACACGTTTTCCTAATATATTTTGTATATGGACTGCTTTTAATTACTTACCATTTTTTATTTTAGGAATGAAATTAAGAGAAAAGAATACTTGTTTTTTATATAAAGTACCTACCATTTTATTTGTATTCATGCAATTGATTTTATTTGTCGTATATCAAATGACATCATCAAATAGTACAATTTTATATAGACTAGTAAACTTAATTGCGCTTTATAGTGCTCATATTTTGGGCGCATTAATGTCTTCCTTTGTTTTGTGGTGGTTAGCCGAAAAAGTAGATTGGAAGAATAATAAGTTATTTATGATTTTTTCTAAATATTCAATGACAATTTATCTGTTCCACCAACAAATAATCTATGTCACTATAATATGGCTTAATGGAAAAGTTAATCCATATGTACATTCTTTTGTTAATTTTCTAGTAGCATTAGTTTTATCATCTTTTATTAGTGCATTGTTGTTGAAGTTTAAGGCGACTCGTATTTTGATAGGTGAAAAAAAATAATGACATAAATATGATTGTAATAAAAAAGGGGAAAAATGTGAAAACAACATTACTGATTATAGTTGCTGCTATAGGTAGCCATTTTGCAGTATAAGTAGAGATGATAAAAATAGAAGGGAATGATTTACGATGAATAGGTATATTAAAAAAATACAAGGCGTTATATGTCGTCAATTCTTAAAAGCTAAGATTATATTTCAATGTAATTTTAAGAAAAAAACAATCAAAAACTATAAAGAGGCAATGAAATTTTTAAATGAAAAGAATTATGATTGTAAAACAAGTTGTATTAGAAGTAATGATGAATTAAAAATATGGAATTATCAACTTAGTATAATAATTCCAGCATACAATTGTGAAAATTCTGTAGAAAGATGTATTAAATCAGTTTTATCTCAGAAATTAAAATATACATATGAAATTATAGTAGTAAATGATGGCTCGACAGATAATACTAAAGATGTATTAAATAAATTTAAGAATATAGAGAATATTCATGTAATAGAACAAGAAAATAAAGGTTATTCAGGTGCTAGAAATACAGGCATAGATCTTGCTACTGGAAGATATTTAATGTTTCTTGATTCTGATGATGAAATGCTTCCAAATGGCATTAAAGCACTATTAGATAGGGCGTATGAATATGATGCAGATATAGTTGAAGGGGGATTTAGATATATATATCCAAACGGCAAATATAGTAATAACCCTTCCACTGATGAAATAAAAGAAATTCCAAAGCCACTTGGAATATTGGAAGGATTTTTTTGGGCAAAGGTATATAAAAGGGAAATTTTTGATGGAATACGTTTGCCTGAAGGATATTGGTTTGAGGATTCACTTAATTTACATATATTGTTTTGGAAAAGTAAAAAATGTATTATCATTCCAGAATTAGTATATGGATATTATAAAAATGAAAGTGGTATAACGCATACTTCTAAAAAAAGGTTAAAAAGCATTGATAGTTTATATATTACAGAAAGCTTAATAAAAGATCACTTAGAAATGGGTTTTGACATAACTCAAGATTATTATGAGTATTTTTTAAGAATGGTCAGACTCACTTATTATAGGACTCGTGAAATGGACGAAAAAGTTCGTAATTCAATATTTTTATGTCAATGTCATTTATATGAGAATTATTTTAGCTCATTTTCTACAGGAGTTAGAGAAATGGCCAAATTAGAATCATCTCTTAAAGCACGTAATTATAAAACGTATATATATTATTTAGAATTATAAATATTTTCGGTAAACTCTGTGTTCTGTCATTTTGGGGTCTGACTCTATAAAGAAAAAATAAACATTTCTAAAGAATTCGTAAACAAAATAAGGGGAACAGTAAGTTTCCTGCGTTGCTCGAACAATTACACATCTCTCAGTGGTGAGCAACAGGCAACGATCTCTTATAATCGGATGAGATGTGATAAATATTGAAGGAAAGTGATGCTTATGAAGCAAAGAGTAAAACAAC
>CAKPCJ010000048.1 GCA_934141575.1 uncultured Bacilli bacterium | reverse complement strand
ATGCAGTTTGAGCAATGGAAACGAGAAATAAATAAACTTAATATATCTCTTAGATATAAAAATGATATTTATAAATTTCTTAAATCCATTTTAAACTTTGGTGCTAAATGGCATAACTTAAACTTTCAAGCAGTATATAATAAAATGACAAAATTCCAAGATCCTAATGAGCGCAGAAAAGAAATGGCTTATTATACTTATGATGAATTTAAAAAATTTATTTCAAATGAAGAAGACTTAAGATGGAAATGTGTATTTGAAATATTATATTATTGTGGGCTTCGTAAAGGAGAATTAAAAGGCCTTACTTGGAAAGATATTTATTTTGATAAAAAAGTATTATCAGTTAATAAACAAATAACACAAAGAAATAACCGTGTAAAGTTTGAATTTTCGGATACTAAGACAAGAGATAGTAGAAGAATAGTACCTATTACTAAATTCTTGTTAAATGACTTTAAAATGCTTTATGAACAGGATAAAAAAGACTATTATGAATTTAATGATGATTTCTTTGTGGTTTCAGATGCTAAACCAATAGCTGATTCTAATATATATCTTAGAAGAACCAAACTAGCAACACTAGCTGGTTTAAAAGTTATCAGGATTCATGATTTTAGGCATTCATGTGCATCGTTGCTTATTAACAATGGGGCTAATGTTACATTAGTAGCCAAATATTTAGGACATACAAAAATCGAGGAAACACTAAATACATATTCACATATGTTTAGTTCTGCCCTCGGCTCTGTTGTTTCTGTTATAGATAGCTTAGAAGATGACTAAGCTATTTTTTACGAAAAAAAGAGCATAAGCTCTTTTTTACCTCCGATATACCAAATACACCGGAATCACATTACATATAGATTATAGCAAAAAAAACTATATTTGTCTATACATAACTCAATATTATTATATGTTTTTTACACAATTTTATTCATTTAATATCTTCAAAATACTTTTTATCAATTCCTGTATAATCTGTGTATCGTATTTCGGCAGGAAATGGTTTATACTTTGATTTATTTTCTTTGATTTTTATTTTGTTTGATAGTGTATTTATTTTTCTTTTTTTCTCATTAAAGCCACTTATAAAAGTTTTTAATTCTTGCTTATATGATTTATTATTATCAATTTTATTAATTATTTCCTTATAATCTAATTCAAGCATATTGATTTTTTCTATTTCACTCATCAAATTTTCAACACTCACAGCATCTGATATCTGTTTTTCGTTCAAATCTAAAATTATACTATACTTTTTATATAGTCTAATTAGTTCTTCATAGAATTCTGTATTCTTATCAATAGTAGAAATAATCTTATATATTATATAAATAATAAATGATAAATTTATGTCCCTGCATGAATTATTAGCGTTGTATTTATCTTGTCCAAAAAAGGTTTCTAAATCATGCATTGTTACTGAATTTATTTTATGTTGTTGATCTATTTCTGACGGAGTTGGATTTTTTTTCATATCGACCCATGGCATATCATAACTCATTGTAGGATAATTCATTAAACAATAGTCTTTATGATTATAACAATATATTGGTTGATTATGCGCTAGCATATTTCTAAATGTTCCTATATATTTTATTAATGTTCTAAAAGATAAAATCATTCCTTTTTCATTTTGAATTTGTTTTCTTGGTTTTGTTTTATCTTTTATATCAACCTTTTTATTTGTAAAATGGTTTAGACAATCTTGAAAAATTAAAATACTTATTTCTGGTTTTAAGTTTTTTATTACATTATATGTTTCATTCATGGTTAATTCATTAATTAAAATCCAATATGGAATAGTTATATCTTGCTTTCTTTTCCTTTGAATTGGCTTTGAATGTTTATTTTTTTGTTTTTCAATTATCAATTTTAATGTATCAAGTGCATCATTGTTTCCTCTAGAAGTATCATAATTATTAATATCTGATAAGAAATTAGCTTTTACGTCAGGAGTATTATTTAGATGCTTTATGAAAACATTTTTTATACTTTCTTCTATTATCAATGTATATTTTAAAAGCATATTTCTTAACTCATGTTCAAATTTATACATTCGCAAGAAATCACCATATTGAGTATTTTGAGGATAAATATGATGAACATAGTCTATCTTAGAAATATTTTTCCTAAGAGCTATATCCTTCATTGTATGAGAATAACTTATACCATATTTTTTACATATTTTTTTACATATTTCTCTAAAAATGTCAGTATTTGCTGTTATACCGAATGAAGCTTTATATTCATTAATTTTAACTCCATTATTAATATAATTATATATATCATCAATAGTTTCCACTCCCGAAACAAAAAGAGACTTATATGCATTTACAACTTGATAATAACTATAACTATTAAATTTACTTTTTTCTCTATTTTGAAAATTAATGTTTTTAGATTCTAATCCTCTTATTAATAAATTATTTGAATGTTTCTCCATAACACACCTACTTCCAGAATAAATATTATTATATCACTTTTTTACAATTTACCCTATAACTTCTAAGTATCTATCTAACATTTCATTTTCTGCTTCTGTCACTAATTTAACAAAATCAGTGTAATCACCTGTTATATGTGCCTTATCAAGTGCTTCGTAATATTTTAATCTATTATCTTTTTTAATAATAACTGGTACATATCCACTTCTCATTAAATCCATATTCATTATTAATCTCGATGTTCTGCCATTTCCATCAATAAATGGATGAATTTTAACTAATTCTCCATGTAATAATGCAGCTCTTACTATTGGATGATATTTATCCCATTCATCATAGTTCATCACTAATTTTTCCATTAATTCCGGAACTTTTATGTATTCTGGCGGTCTATGTTGTGCTCCACTTATAATTACATTATGATTTCTATATCTACCAGCATTGTCATCATCTATACCTTTTAA
>CAKPCJ010000047.1 GCA_934141575.1 uncultured Bacilli bacterium | reverse complement strand
CTCCTATTTGGTATGCTTTATATGTAACTGTTGGTGTTTCTGTTGATTTACCATCATCTTTTACTATATCACTATCTATTATTGATTTTGCTTCTTTTGATGTCTTTAACTTCCATCCATCTCCATGAGCTTCTATTACTGTATATGTATATTTGCCATTATCTCTTGTTACTTTTATCTTACCTGTATAATTATTAGCTGAATCCATATTTATACTAGAAAAATCTACTGTTGCTTCATTATTACTCCAAGTAATTCCTTCATCTTCTCCTATTTCACTTAACGCCACTTGGTTTTTTAATCCTTCTACATACATTAATACCTGATTTTTAAATGTACTTCTTTTTGCTTTATCTAATACTCCTAATATTGTTGGTGCTGCGATTAACAATATTACTGCTAATATTGCTATTACAGTTAATAGTTCTATTAATGTAAAACCCTTATTCTTTTTCATATTATCTCCTACCTTATAACGATATTATACAGTTTATAATATTATATTTCAACAATTATAATATTTACTTTACACTTATTATTTCCATATATCTTCCAATTTATTGCATAAAAAAAGTTATAAATTATTTTCAAATTTATAACTTTATTTTTTTCTACAATATTTTTTTAATTTGCATTCCTCACACATAGGTGATTTGCTTTTACATCTATATCTTCCAAATAAAACCATTTGGTAATGAAACCTTATCCATTTATCTTTTGGAATTTTCCTCATTAATTTTTTTTCTATGATAGTAACGTCATCAGTATTTTTAGATAACCCTAATCTCTTACTAAGTCTAGCTACATGTGTATCAACTGCAATTGCTGGTTCATTATAAAGTATTCCTAATACAACATTAGTTGTTTTTCTACCAACACCTGGCAATGTTTCTAGGTATTTTCTATTATTTGGTACTAGCCCAGAATAATCTTTTATTAGTGAGTGACATATTTCTTTTATAAATACACTTTTTTTATTAAATGTTCCGCATGGTTTAATTATATTTGATATTTCTGATAATGGTGCATTGTCTAATTCATATATGGTTTTATATTTTTCAAATAGAATTCTAGTGACTGTGTTTACTCTTTTATCAGTACATTGTGCTGACAACACTACTGCTATTAAAAGTTCATAATCCTTATCAAACAATAATTCACATTTTGGATTTGGATAAAGTTCATCTAGATATCTAAGTATATCATTTACTTTTTCATTCATCTTTATCATCTAACCAGTTGTAATCAAATAATTCTTTTTTATCCTCTTGTTTTGCTGGTTGCCTTTTAATATCACTTACACTTTTATATCCTTTTTTTCTCCATTCATATATTATACTGTCAATATATCTTAGTTTTGGAACTCCGTTATATATTGCTTCTTTCAACGCTTCTTTCAATATATCTTCTGTAAATCCATCTTCCATCCAAGCCTTTATATATTCATATTCCATTGGAGAAAGTGTTCTTCCAAATTCTTGTTCAAACGTTTCAAAAATATTTGTATTGGTTTCTGTTTTTTCCTCACCATTTACTAAAAATACTAAAAGTTTGTTATAAAACGTATCAAGTGATATAACTTCTTCCATAATACCGGATTCATTTTTTTCGACAAGTACTTGTAATATTTTTTTATCCTCTAAGTTGCTTATTATTTCTAATACAGAAAGTTCGGGTATTCCAAGCTCTAATTCTAATACTTTAGGATTGTATGATATTTTCCCATTTATGTTTATTAAATAACTAAGAACTAGGAATTCTTCTGCGGTTAAGCCTAACTTAGTGTAATTTTTAAATATAACTTTTGGAATAACTATACTTTTATCCTTCAATAATTCCAATATTTGATCTGTTTTCAAAGTTAATCACCTTCCTAAATACATTTTATCATATATTATATTTTTGCTTCAAATATTCTATTATACTTTTATTGTCATTTTTTAAATCATTTGAAAGTATTTCATAAACTAAGTTATCATATATATCTTTTAGTGCACTGTTTTCTTCTAAATTTAAGCATTCTATTATTTCTTCTGAAGTTATATTAAGTGAATCAAGTGATAATAATGGCATAAGATTGTATGTCCTTAATAACTCATTAACGCTTTGTTTTCTAATTTTTACGATAATCATACATATATATAAACCATAGTTATACAAAGCAAAATTATTTATTACTTCTTCTCCACTTTCCAATATTTTAATTAAGCTTTTCATTATTTTCTTTTCTGATTTTTTAAATGGATAATTAAAATTATTAAGTTGTGCCCATATGCCGTTTATATCGTCAATTAGAGTAATATCCTTTAATTTTTCTAATCCTAACCATTTATCAAGACCTGTTTCAACAAGCAATTTCACTCCACGTTCTTTATTATCAGATAAAAATATTTTATCTAATTCTTCTTTTCTTCGCTCATATGATACAAGTTCAATTCTGCTCGCATTATTTTTAATAGCATTCATTGTGTTTTCTTCAATTTCAAAATTTAAAACCGTTGCAAACCTTATTGCTCTTAGTATTCTAAGTGCATCATCATAAAATTTAATCTCAGGATTGCCAACAGTTTTTATTATTTTCTTTTGTATATCATCTATCCCATTACAAAAATCAATTATATTTTTATCTTTATCCATGCATATTGTATTGATAGTGAAATCTCTCCTAGATAAATCTTTTTCCAAGTCGTCGATATATTTTAATTCATCTGGCCTTCTACCATCGCTGTATGTAGATTCTTCTCTCAATGTTGTTATTTCATATTTTGTTCCTTTGTAAAATAAAATAACTGAACCATATTTTGATGGCTTTATCTTGTATTTTTCAAATATCTCCATTAATTCAATAGGTGTTGCTGATGTACAGATATCACAGTCCTTTATATCTAGTTGCATAATTGTATCTCTAACACAACCTCCTACTAAATATGCTTTAAATCCATTTTCTTCTATAACTCTCAATATTTTTGTTGCTTCTTTTATCATTATTCATCCTTTTTCTGAAACGGAAATAAAAAAAGCCGAATGGCCTTTTTATTAGTTTAAGTAATCTTTTAATTTGCTTCCTGCTTTAAATGAAATTGCAATTCTTTCTGGAATTTGAACTTTTTCATTAGTTTGAGGATTACGTCCTTCTCTTGCTGGACGTTTTTTAGCTTCAAATGTTCCGAAACCAACCAAAGCAAGTTTTCCTGATTCTTTTAATACTTCTTGAGTACATTCTATAAATGCTTCTAATGAACGAGCTGCTTCAGCTTTTGTAGTTCCTAATTTTTCAGCAAATAATTGTACAAACTCTTGTTTTCCCATGAAAATTCTACCTCCGTTTTTTAATAAGCACTTCTATGCTTACATACCTAAAATACCATTTTTTATTGTAAAGGTCAATATTTTTAAAAGATTTATCTCACATTTTTGACTTTTGCGTGTAATATTAGCCTATTTTTATTATTTTTCATACATGTTATTAATGTTAAAGTCTTTTCATCATACTTTTCATTTAATACGTAGGTTTCATTTTCAGATATAACATTTATACTATAAATCTTAAAAGAATAGCATTTTTTGTGAGTCACTAATATAATATCATCCCCTATTTCTAGATAATGCAAGAATCTAAATACGCTCTCTATGTTATGACCGAGCAATATTATATTAAAATTATTCTTATCTAAATTTATAAAGGAATTATAATATAATACTAAATTACTTTCTAAGATTTCTTCTGTTTTTCCTTTTTTTATCATCCTTTTTATACCAAATTTTGGAATTTCTATATAACCTTCATATTCATAATTTTCACTATTCTCATTAAATTCTATAATATCTATTTTATCATTCTCATACATTTCATACCTCGAAAGCTTAATTGGTAATATAAGCATTGATATACCAATCAAATTTAAAATTGTACCTATTAATTTATATGTCTTAATTTGTAACCAATAAGTATGAAAAAAATAGAAATTATAAATGTTAAATTGCTATATCCTGTTTTTGGAAGTTTTTCTTCGTTGTACACAATGTGTTTCTTGTTTATTATCGTTATTTCTTGATTTAAATCTTCTTTTGTTATTTTTACTTCATACACCTCTTCATCTATTATGTAACCCTCTTCCACACTTGTTTGTTTTACATAATATGTTCCTGGCACTAAGTAATTTATGTCTACT
>CAKPCJ010000046.1 GCA_934141575.1 uncultured Bacilli bacterium | reverse complement strand
AAAATAAGAAAAAAACAAAAGTATGATTTAATCTTGTTAGATGAAGATATGCCAAGATTAAATGGAATAAAAACATTTGAAAAATTAAAGTTAGAAGAGAACTTTAATATACCAGTAATAATAATGATAACGGAACAACATCTACAGTATAAAGATAGATATACATATAATGGATTTAGTGGATGCATAGTAAAACCAGTTAAGAAAGCTGAATTAAGTAAAGTATTAAAAAAGCACCTTAAAATAGATGATTAATTTCATCTTTTTTATATTAATTTAATTATTGAATATAATATTTGTGTGTGATATAATTGATTTATAAAAAGTATTGATTAGAACATGATTTGTATTTTAGTTCTTTAAGCGAGATTGCGATGGTGGGAGGCAATTAAGAAACGATATAAATTACTCTCTATGAACTGGACTCGAAAAGGTGTCCCGGTAATTCCGTTATAATTTAAGAGTTAAATAAAGGATGGTACCGTGCATATGCACTCCTTGGTATCTTCCTTTTTTTGTTGAAAGGAGAAGAATTATGAAAAATATAAAAGAAGATGAACGTTTAAGCAAATTGAACCATAGTTGTGCTCATTTAATGGCACAAGCTGTAAAACACTTATATCCAAATGCGTTATTTTGGGTTGGACCTGTAATTGAAGATGGTTTTTATTATGATATCGATTTAGGTGATGAAGTTCTTACTGAGGATGATTTACCTAAAATTGAAAAAGAAATGAAAAAAATATCTAAAGATGGTAAGAGGATAGTTAGACATGAAATTTCAAAAGCTGAGGCATTAGAAATGTTTAAAAATGATCCATATAAAATTGATTTGATTAATCGTATGGATGAAAATGATACAGTTATTTCATGTTATACTCAAGGGGATTTTACTGATTTGTGTAGGGGCCCACATGTTGATACAGTAAAGGAGTTAAAAAATTTTAAATTATTAAAAGTTAGCGGTGCTTATTGGAAGGGTGACGCCAAAAATAAAATGCTTCAAAGAATATATGGGATTTGTTTTGATACACCTGAAGAATTAGAAGAACATTTAAGGTTATTAGAGGAAGCAAAAGAAAGAGATCATCGTAAATTAGGAAAAGAATTAGAGTTATTTATGGTTGATGATTTAGTTGGTAGGGGATTACCTATGTTTTTACCAAAAGGCTATATTGTTTGGCAAGAACTTGAAAATTATATTCGTCAAAAAGAAATGCGCTTAGGTTACCAACATGTTATGACTCCTTGTGTTGGAAATGTTGAGTTATATAAGACAAGTGGGCATTGGGACCACTATAAAGAAAATATGTTTCCTGCTATGGAGGTTGATGGGGAAAGTTTTGTTTTAAGGCCAATGAACTGCCCACATCATATGATGATATATGCTAATAAAATACATTCTTATAAAGATTTACCTATTCGTATTGGTGAAATAGCACATGATTTTAGATATGAATCAAGTGGATCATTAAAGGGAATAGAAAGAGGTCGTCATTTTTGTCAAAATGATGCTCATATTTTTGTTACTCCGGAACAAATAGAATCTGAATTCAAAAATGTAGTTGATTTAATATTAGATACTTATAAAGATTTTAATATAACTAATTATAGGTGTGTTTTATCATTAAGAGATCCAGAAGATAAAGAAAAATATTATCCAGATGATGAAATGTGGGATAGAGCTGAGAATGAATTAAGACATGTATTAAAGGATCTAAATATAGATTTTACTGAGGAAATAGGGGAAGCAGCATTTTATGGACCAAAGTTAGATGTAAATGTAAAACCAGCAGTTGGTAATGAGTATACAATTTCTACATGTCAACTTGATTTCTGTTTGCCAATGAAATTTGATTTGAAGTATGTAGATAAAGATGGAAATAAGAAAACTCCAGTTGTACTTCACAGGGCTATTTTGGGTTCTCTTGATCGTTTTATAGCGTATATAATTGAAGAAACAAAAGGAGTATTTCCAACTTGGTTAGCGCCAGTTCAAGTAAATGTTATTCCAGTAAATAATGAATATCATTTAGAATATGCTAAAGAGATAAAAGAATTACTTAATGGTAATAATATACGTGTTGAATTAGATGATAGGGATGAAAAACTTTCTTATAAAATGCGTGAGAGTCAAGTTAAAAAAATACCATTTACTTTAATTTTAGGTGATAATGAAAAAAATAATCATTCTATTAGTTATAGATTATTTGGAAGTAATGAAACAAAAACTCTTGATGTAGAACAATTCTTATCATTAATTAATGAAACAATTAAGCTTAAAAAATAGTAAAAAGCAAACTTTATGTTTGTTTTTTATTTTATATATTATTTTTGAGGGTATATATTTACATGGTATTAGAATTATTGTTATATACCTTTTATTGTTGAAATGTTTTATAAAACACTTTATTTTTCTAAAAAAAAATAGTATATTATTACTATATTTAGAAAGAGGTATAATATGGAAAATATATATATTTTTGGACACAAGAATCCTGATACGGATTCTGTTACAAGTGCAATTGCTCTTGAATATTTAAAAAAACAAATAGGTGTAAATGCCCAAGCTATGGTTTTGGGTGAAGTTAACAAAGAAACAAAATATGCATTAGATTATTTTGGTGAAAAAATTCCGGCTTACTTAAATGATGTAAAATTACAATTAAAAGATGTAAATTATCATAAAGGATGTTTTATGAGTGAAAAATCATCTATTATGGATGTATATAAATATATGGAAGGGAAAAATATAACTGGTGTACCTTTAGTAAAAGAGGGTAATATTTTTTCTGGACTTATCACTTTGAAAATGCTAGCTAGGAATATGATAAATGGTGATTATAGAAGAATAAATACATCATATGATAATATTTTGAAGGTATTAGATGGTGTTGAAGTATTAAGATTTGATGAAGAAATAGAAGGTAATTCTTTAATCGCAGCATATAGAAGTACTACATTTATAACTAATGTTAATTTAACAAATGACGATATTCTTATCGTTGGTGATAGACATAATATTATTGAGAAAGCTGTAAATAATAATGTTAAATTAATTATCTTAACAGGTGGTGCAAGAATGGAAGATGCACACTTCGAAATTGCTAAGGATAATAGGGTTAATGTTATTACTACTAATTTAGATACATTTCAAACTTCTAAATTAATTGGTTTCTGTAATTATGCTAGTACTTTAATTGGAAATGAAAAAATTTATACTTTTGATCAAAATGATTATTATAATGATTTTGTAAGTATTGGTAATAAGTTAAAGTTTAATAACTATCCTATAGTTGATAAGAACAATATTTGCTTAGGATTAATAAGGGTAACTGAAATAACTGAAAAAAATAGAAAAAAAGTAATATTAGTTGATCATAATGAATTAGAACAAAGTGCTGTTGGTTTGGAAGAAGCCGAAATAGTTGAAATGGTAGATCACCACAAAATAGGTAATATATCTACAAATAATCCAATTAATTTTAGAAATATGTCTGTTGGTAGCACTAATACAATTGTTTATCAAATGTATAAAGAAAATAATGTTGATATTCCAAAATCGATAGCAGGACTTATGTTATCAGGAATATTATCAGATACTTTGTGCTTAACTAGCCCAACAACAACAGAACTTGATAAGGCTACAGTAGAAGCATTATCTAAAATAGCGGAAGTTGATTATGAAAAATATGCTCTTGATATGTTTAAAGCAGGTACTTCACTTGATGGAAAAACAATAGATGAAATAGTTAATACTGATATAAAAGCATTCCACACAGAAACTTCTAATTTTGCAGTTTCACAAGTATTTACTTTAGATTATGAGAAAATACTTGATAATAAAAATGATTATATAGAAGTTATTGAAAAAATTAAGGAAAATAAAGAGTATGATTTTGTTGTTTTAGCAGTTACAGATATCATTAAAAATGGTTCATATATGTTCTTTACAAGTGGTTGTGAAGAAATGTTAGAACTTTCATATAATATTAAAAATTTCTCTGAAGGAACTTATGTAGATGGATGTGTTTCTCGTAAAAAGCAAATTGTTCCTGTATTAATTGAATTTCTAAAATAAAGAATTACAACAAGTAAGTATTTATACTTATTTGTTTTTTTATTTGCAAAGTATTAATGATTTAGATAATTCAAGAGGTAATAAGTAGAAATAACTATTGAAATATAACATTATAAAACCCAAAAAATATACAAAATATCCTATAATTACTAATATAGGAGGAGTATATGAAAAAGAATAAAGGATTTACATTAATAG
>CAKPCJ010000045.1 GCA_934141575.1 uncultured Bacilli bacterium | reverse complement strand
TCTGGTAATTCTATTTTATTTTCTAATATCGTATCTACTGACTTTTCAGTTGATAATGCTTTTACTATTGATATTCCACTTTCTATAAATGCTTGCTTCTTAGCTTTATCCATTACTCCTAGTATTGTCGGTACTGATATCAATAATATTACTGCTAGAATAGCTATTACTGTTAGTAATTCTATTAATGTAAAACCCTTCTTTTCCATACGTCCTCCTATACTAAAAATTATAGGTTATTTTGTATATTTTTTGGGTTTTATAATATTATTTTTTATAGATTTTACGGTTATTATTGTTAGATTATGTGTATTTATAAATTAAAAAAAGTTATAAATTGTTCTTAAATCTATAACTTTATTTTCTCTTATTTTCGGATATCATTTCTACTACTTCTGATGTAACCAATATTCTTTCTATAATTCTTCTTGCTTTTACTTTGTCTTGAGTGTTGTTTGCTATACTAAAGTGCTCTTCTAATTCTTTTATATTTAGATTAGAGGTAAAAAATGTTGGCAAATATGATTCCATTCTATATTGTAACAGTGGTCCCAATATTTCATCTCTGTTCCAGCCAGTTACATTTTCAGCACCTATGTCGTCTAACAAAAGCAAAGGAACTTTTTTTAAATAAGTAAATTTAGCATCAAAATCTTCTGAAAAATTCTTTAAATTTCTTAATAATTCTGGATAATATACAATAGCCGATTTTACATTATTTTTACTTAATTCATTAAACGCTGCTGACAAAAGATATGTTTTTCCTCCACCAAAGCTTCCATGAAGGTATATACCTTTTTGTTTTTCTTTTCCATAATTATCGATAAACTTCTTTATATGTTTTATTGCATTTAACCTAGATATATCATCTAAATATATATTTGACATACTTGCATTTTTAATTGCTTCTGGTATATCTATTGAATATATATTTTTGCTATTTCTTAAATATTTTAACTCTTTTTTGTATTTACACATTTTGTATGAAAATTGTAAATGATTATCTATTTTATCTGGTTTATAACAAAAACCTGATACTTTATTTTTACACATTGCTAAGCCTGGACAGTTTGAACAATTCGTGTTTTCTTCCAATGTTACTTCTAGGTCATAAACATAATCTAGTAATTCATCATCTGGCATATGTAGATTGCTAATAATTTTTTTAAAGTCATTGTTTTTTAAAAGTTCTACATATTTTGTTTTTATATCATGTTTTATTTGATTACTAGTTTTATTAAAATCACTTTTTTTCATTGCATCTTTTAAAGTTATCACTATATCACCTATAATCTTTTAATAATTCTTGCATTTCTTTTATATCTTCTTCTGTAGTGGCTGTTTTTTCTATCTTTTTGTCAAACCATTCTGGAACTGTCTCACTTTTTGAATTTATCTTTCTTGTTTTTTGTTTCTTGTGCTCACTTGAAGCAACTTCCATTGCTTGCTCTACAGTTTTTATACCAAGTCTACTCCATTGCCCAGCAATAGTATCTATATAAACTTTAGTAAGTTTTTGATTATTTGTCTTTAGTACAAAATCTATAAGTACATTAACTACACCTGGATTAAGACCTATATCAACTAATAAATATTCCAATATTTTTTTATCTCTCATTGTTGGTTTTCCTTGATACTTACTTGATAAAAAATCATATGGAGATGTTGTTTCAAATGTATAAATCATTTTACTCTTATTGCTGCTGCTATTTAACTTGGATTTATATGCTTCTGGTTGATTTTTATATATAACATTAGGAAGCACTCCATTATTTTCTAACCTGTAATAGCTACTGCATAACTTTCTTAACTTATTTTTATTAACCATACCTCTATCATCAACTGACTGCATTACTAAGTCTTCCATTTTTTCTGTATTTATTTTATATATGTATGCTAGTTTGTTGATTAGTTCTTTAATATCATTATTTAATGCTCTAGCAGATAAATTTAGTGTCGCATTTAACATATTAAAATCTATTACTTCTTCATTTACAATGATTGCATTTTTATTTTTACCTCTTAAATCTTGCAATAAAATGTCATAGTTTATATTTGGAACAACTTCAAATACATCACTGAAACTACTTGTTATGTCACTACATTTTGACAAATCAAGCTTTGGAATTTTAAAATAGTCAACTGTTTTATTATATAATTTTTGTCCTAAATTACTATATAACATAACGCTTAAAATTGGGTGATTAATAAATTCATCTGGATTTAATGGTGCATATAATATGTAAATATATGTTTTTTCCTTTTCTTCATTTATATAAGTTTTTAAAAGACCTACTGCCTCTAATAATTTTCTTGATTTTACTAGGTCTGGTAAATCTTTTTTAGTTTTCGTTATCAATGAATAGTGACTTTCTTCTATACTTATAACTTTCATTTCATCTAATTCACCCCAAAGGGTAAAATAAAAATTAATTGCATCTGCACCTATTATTGGTTGATATAATTTTATTAATATTTCTCTATCTTGGTTATCTATATTCGAATTATTTATTACGACATATAAATCAAGAGGTAATATTGCATCATTCATTGAAACCACCTAAAACTATTTTAATTTATTTACAAACAAAAAACAACATTTTTCAATGTTATTTTAAATTATTTTGACCATTAAATTCTTTAACTTCATCATAAAATATTTCATCAGGTTTTGTTTCTAATATTTCACTTATTAAAAATGCACATTTATAACTAAGTCTTCTTTGTCTATTTTCAACTTGACAATAGAATGGTTTACTTATTCCTAAATATTTTGCCATATCCTCTTGTGTAAGTCCCTTTTCATTCCTTAATTTAACTAATTTTTCGAATTTTGCCATACGCACCTCTTTATTTTTGTTTTATATATTTATTGCATAATATAATTAAAATTACGCTTCCTAATATATATAATATCATAAATATTGTATTTCTAGGTAAAAATAATACAAAAATTGATGTTAAATTACATATACTATGAATTATTATAGGTACTACTAAATTTTTTGTTTTTATGTAGTAATAAATGAATATTATTCCAACTACTAAAGAAAATAAACAAGTAACTATATTTAAGTGTAATACTGAAAATATTAGAGTTGTAATTATTGCTGAAATAACTGTTTTTAATCTTTTGTTTATTATTTCAAATAAAAACCCCCTAAATAAAATTTCTTCTGCGATTGGTCCTATTACTACACTTGCTAATATTTTAATAATGAAAGCTAATATTTTTATAAATTCACTTTTTTCTTCAATTGGTACTGTTTTTATTTGCAATAACCCCACATGTAAAAATATTGTATTAACTGCTAGTGATATAAATATACCTAAAAAGATTAGCAAAATAACTTCATAAAATTTTAGGTTTAGTTTTAAATTTTTTTTCAAAACATCCATGTAATCCCTCTCTTTGATTAAATTATACTTTTATTCTCAGTCAATAACAAGCGAATAAACGTTTGACACTATATACATATACTGTTATAATTTAGGTATGATGGAGGTAAAATATGGATAAATTAACTAGAATGCAAGAAAGAACTTTACAATGCATTAAAGAATTTAAGGCTACTCATGGATACCCACCTACTGTTAGAGAAATAGGGCAAGAGTTGGATTTATCTTCGCCTGCTACTGTACATACACATTTAACTGCTTTAGCAAATAAGGGTTATATTAAAAAGGGAAATTCTAAGAATCGTGCGATTGAATTACTAATTGATGATAATATAAATACCAATACTGAAATCGTTAAAGTTCCTTTGCTTGGAAAAGTAACAGCTGGCAATCCGATAGAAGCAATTGAACGTCCAGATGAATTTTTTGATCTCCCTGCTTATATGATTCCTAAGAATCAAGAAGTTTTTACACTTACGGTATCTGGCGAAAGTATGATTAATGCTGGTATATTTGATAATGATATAGTTGTTGTTCAAAGATGCAATACTGCTAATAACGGAGAAATGGTTATAGCAATGAATGATAATAATGAGGTTACATTAAAAACTTTTTATAAAGAAAAAGATCATATAAGGTTACAACCTGAAAATGATACAATGGCACCTATTATTTTGCCTAATGTTACTATACTTGGTAAGGCTATAGGTCTTTACAGAAAGATCTAATTAAAATATACAAAAAACAAGGTTTTTATTTTTAATTACCTTGTTTTTTATTTTGCTATTTTATTTATAAAAATAATATTTATCTAATTGATAGTTTTTATTAATTTGTTCTTTAGTTAATGCTTCACTGTATACCCTTACTGAATATATTGAACCTTTGAAAAATTCCATGTTAGCAATAGCACCATATGGATTTCCACCTAAAATTAGATGGCTGCTATTAAGAGGGTACGATATTCCGGAATTATTACTATATGTTGATTGTAGTACTCCATTTAAATAAAACTTTAGTTCATTTCCGTCATATGTTACTGTCAATGTGTATTTTTTTTCTAAGTCTATAGAAGCTTTTGATGTAGTTAATCTATATTCCCCATCTATATAACATTGTCCTCCTATTTTCTTGGTTGTGTATAAATATACCAACCTACAACCACCATTATCAACATTGGACACTATATTTGACCATGTTTCAGCATGTTGAATTTTTACCGTTGCTTCATATGTTATGTGTGGGGTATTTATTTCTTTTATTCCTACATAATCATCTATTCCATCGAAATATAGTCCATCATCAGTAATTATTGCACCATTTATAGTTCCATCATTACCATTTCCGCTTAGGTCAATTATCTTTGCACCACTTACCGTATTATAGTTATAATTTAATATCATATTTGCTTTTGAATACTCTAATGTAAATGGGATATTCTTACTGTCCAAATAATTATTTGACATTATTTCAGGGTACATTCCATTGTATACTCTTGTTTTTAAAGTATACTTTTTTTCTATTTCTAAGTTAGTAAATGTATATGTTTGACTAGTTTGTGGCAACTTAGGAAGCCATGTTGTTCCACCATCTATACTAAACTGATATCCAGATATTCCAGATTGCAAATCTTCGCCGCTTGCTGTTAATATTATAGAATTTGCATCAATTTTATATGATAATTGTGCAGATGTTGGGGCTGTTGTATCTACTACTTTTACTATTCTTACTACTCTAGATTTGTTTCCTGCCTTATCTTTTGATATATATTCTATTTCATATGTTCCCAACTTCTTTGTATTTAAATCACTACTCGTTGTTACACTACTTGTTATA
>CAKPCJ010000044.1 GCA_934141575.1 uncultured Bacilli bacterium | reverse complement strand
CTGTTAATAACTCAATAAGGGTAAAACCCTTCTTTTTCTCCATATTCTCCTCCTATCTTACAATCTATATTATACAGTTTGAAACACTAGTTTGCAATAGAATTTTAAAATAAAAAAGAGTTAATAAACCCTTACAAAATTTTTCCATTAGAAATATAATTATCTAGCCTATTAGTATCTAATATATTATTTGTTTCACTATATACAACACGATACCACTCATTAGGTGTTTCACAATAAGAAAGCGCTATTCCATATTCAGTCGGAAGGGAAAAATCATAATCATTATTATAATACATTTTATCGTAATTAATTAAATAATGTCTTATCATCGCATCTGCCCCTATTTCAGAAGTTCTAAACGAAGTAAATGATAAATCTGGATTTCTATTACCTCCTAAATTATTTTTATCAACACACAAAGAAGAAGTACCACAATCAGATTCAAGTTCATGAATAGCAATAATATTTGCTAGCATTCTCTCATCGTTAACACCATAAATGTACCTTGCAATATCAATTAAATCTTGTTTCTTTTCATTTGGAGTTTTTAAAGATGTAATTGGATTACCACATAATAATCCATTATCATAAGCATAATTTTTTAATGAAACAAATATTCCTACAACAGTAATATCAGGATTTATAATCCCCTTATCACTAAGATCCTTATATCTATCAAGTTCCATACCAGCTGGAATATAATAGTCAACCTGATTTGTAGATGATAAAATATATTCTATATTATTATTTACTACATTCTTTGCTGCCTCAGCATCTATACCATAAAAATTAGCAGCAAATTTTATTATTTCATCATAATTTTTATTATCCTTAATGTCAGAAATTTTTCCCATTTTCTGACTTTCTTGAATTGGTTGTTCAGCCATGCATTCAATATTTTGTTGCACTATTATTTCTTCTTGATCAAAATTATTTTCAATATTTGCTTCTGAAATATAAGATTCTATTATTTCACTTTCCTGCAAATCTTCCTCATAATTATCAATTTCTGAAATACTATCAGGTTCTCTATACTGAACTGCTTTTTCTATATTTATACTATTGGATATTAACACACCTATTCCTATTGCACCAACAGTTACACCAACAGCAACCCCAGTTTTAAATAGTTTAAACCTCCTATTTAGTTTTTGTCTATTAAATCTATTAATTCTACTAGAAATAGTTGAAAAATAGATAGTTTTTAAAAATCTTTTATATTTATGTACACACATAACTGGCATGTTATTTCTTTCAATAATCATTAAATCTTTATTGCTAAAATATCTGACCCCTTTGATATCAAGATTTCTTAACGTTTTATCATATAAATGTTTTTTAGCAAAATCATCATTATATATTACGCTTCTTTTATCATTCTTAACAACAATATCTCCATTACCAGTTAAATACCAATTTTCTAGCCTCACGTTATCACCCTCTATAATAATTTTGACATAACAAATTAAAAAAAGCAATTTAAATTATATTGCCTTTACATTTTACTATATATCTTTTTATTTATATCAAGCCCATGCAACTGAAGTTTTATAATTATACTATTAATCTGCGTATCATTTAAACCTATATCCTTCAAATTTTTTCTTTTTAATATCCATAAATCTTTTATAAAATTAATATTATTTTTACTAAAAATATCAAGTGTTTTTTCATCATCAAAAACACTAATAACCTTTTCATCTAAAAACTTATTTTTCATACTAAACACTTCCTAATTTACTAACCCTTGATATAACATACTCTTTTGTATCTTCATAGTTCATGCCAAGAACAATTCCAAATTCTGTATACAAATATTTTTCTGCTTTATTAAAATAATATTCATCTTTTTCACTTAATTTTTTTTTAGAATTTTTTCTGTTTTGATTTCTCAAATACGTTGTTTTTATTATAGAAATCAAACTCCTATGTGTACCGTTTTTCAAAAGTTCTTTATACGTTCCTTCAATTAATCTATCACTATTTTCAATAACTTTCACATTTGGAATATCATCTATAATATCTTCTAACTCTTCCCTTGATATTAAATTTCTAATAAAACCACATCTATTATCAACTGGCACATCTACTTTTAAACTTTCATCATCAATTGGGGATAATACATAGTACTTAACATTATCTAGAATATTATCTATAATATTTACAACTTTACATACATCTTTCTTGTACACTAAATAATCACCAACTTTATACATTATCACTACCACCTTATATCAAAAAAAATAGCTAATTAACTGGTCTTACGCCTTTTTACTAGCTACACGTTATAATAATATATTATATCATTTTAAAAAAAATTATGTAAGAACAATTTTGAAAAAATAATCTAAATCCATACAAAAACCCTATTATAAATAGGGCTTTAACAGTTAATATATTATCAATATTAACTACATCATATCTTCTAACTTGTCTACCTTTTTCATTATTTTATTATATGCTTTACATGTTTCTTTTTTTATTGTTTTACCGTATTTTTGGTAAGCTAAAACCGCTCCTGCACCAAGTGCCATCATAGCTAGTTCTTTTTTCATACTAAATCACCTCACTAGCTAAAAAATATGATAGGTACCTCTGTACCAATTATATTATGAGCAATATTAATTTATTTATTCTATGATTTTAACATTTCACATAAAGATGTTTTTCTAGTGTAATCTTCATCACGACTAATTGATGACAAAAATACATCCTTATCACCTAATAAAATCAAACTGTTTTTTGCACGTGTAATTCCAGTATATATAAGTTTTTTATATAACATTCTAGAATAACTAGAACAAATTGGCATTATTATTATATTAAACTCACTTCCTTGAGATTTATGAATACTAATAGCGTATGCATGTCTTATATTAGAAAAATCTTTTTGAGTATAACTAACTATATTGCCATCAAAATCAATTGTTATCTCATTAGATTTACTAGCGGACATATTCTTAGGAATAACCTCAACAATTACTCCAATATCGCCATTATAAACGTTATCATCAGGCCTATTAGTAAGTTGTAAAACCTTATCATTAACTCTATATATCACATCATTTACAATAATTTCATCATTATACTCAGTTTTAGGATTCATTATTCCTTGAAGACTATTGTTGATATTGTCAATACCATTTGGTCCTTTATATATTGGTGCTAAAACCTGAATATCCTTATCTGTATAACCTTTTTCTATTGCTTTATTACAAATTTTTACAAGCATATCTTTTATTCCATAACTAGGAACATCATAAAAACAAAAATCTGAACTTTTTTTTGTTAAATCTACTTCTGCATTATTTTTAATAAGATCTGCTAATACCGGAATATAAGACTCACTATTTTGTCTATATAATAAATCCAAATATACTATATCAGTAACCTTAGAATCTATTATATCTTTTAAAACTTGACCAGGTCCAACACTAGGAAGCTGATTATAATCTCCAACAATAACTAATTTTATATCCCTATTTAATCCTCTTAATAAAGATTCTAAAAGCAATGTATCAATCATACTAACTTCATCAATTATTACAAATTTAACACTACTTTTATTATGCTCATTTATTTGAAATGTATTTAATTCTTTATTCCATTTCAAAAACCTATGTATCGTGTAAGCAGGTAAAGATGTATTTTCGCTCATTCTTTTTGCTGCCCTTCCAGTAGGAGCCAAAAGAGCTAGATTATTCTTTAAATCTTCATAAGAATATGAATTTATATCAGCATAGATATCTATTATTGCTTTAATCAAAGTTGTTTTACCAGTACCAGGTCCACCTGTTATTACAAGGAGATTATCAGTTATTGCTTTTTTAATAGCGCATTTCTGATTGTCATTATATGTAATCATATTTTTTTCTTCCAAAATTTTAATTTTTTTATCAAACGAACCTTTTTTAGATTTTTTTGAAGCTAAATACTTAATTGTATCACTTATAAAAACTTCTGCATTATAATATTTAGGCAAATAATATTTATCCTCATCAACTACAATTTGTTTTTTAGATAGCAAAATATTAAAATATTGATTTAAAATTTCCTCAGTCATATTGATACCAAGATTTTTAGAAACTTCTAATTTAATAGATTCAAATAAATTATATGTATTACTAGTATTAAAACAAAGCAAATCCATACTATATAATATACATGCTAATATTCTTCTTTCATCATCATCAGCTATATTTAAACTGTTTCTTATATCATCAACTCTTTTAAAACTTACTACATTTTCTTCTATCAAATCATAAATATTATTATCTACAATATCTATAACTTTATTCTTATACTTATTGTAAAAATAAAGACATAAATTAAATTCAAAGCCAAGTGATGCCAATTTTAATATAATTTCTTCACTTTCATTATATTGAACTAATATGTCATAAATATTTTTAGCTTTTTTTTCTGTCATTTTAGGAACCAAAAGCAAAGATTGATAATTATTTTTTATAACTTTTAGAGTATCATTACCAAACATATCTACAATTTGTGTAGCGCATTTAACTGTAACCTTTGGAAATAATTTTGACGATAAAAATTCTATTATTTTAATTTTAGAATCTGGTTCAATTCTCTCATATTTAGAAACATTATATTGATAGCCATATTTAGGATGTTCTACTAATTCGCCATAAAATATATAAGTATCCCTCTCATTTAATTCAATAAAATTTCCTGTAAAAGTTATAGAACGATTTAAATATGAATTCATATTAGGATCATTTGTTTCAATTACTTTAAAAGTGCCAATTATAAAACCACTATCAGAAGAAAATATTTTGTTTTTAAAATTACCCTTTATATATAATTCCATATTATCACCATAATATGATTATAACACAAACAAACATTTGTATTAAATGATTTTATAATAAAAAAACAATATTATAAAAATATTGCTTTAATTAATATTAGATTTAAGAGTTACTATAACTGGACGTGTCCCATAAGTGTCACCAAAGCTCGCACTGCAGCTGATAAAGAAGCTTGCAGCAGACACACCAAACACACTATGAAAGTCGGAAGCATATGGTGTTATTGTCCAATAATGTGTTGAATGCAACCACGTTGGTACATTCGTGAATACTCCAATTAACATCTTATTGCCATTAGAACCATAGTTTGCATTATCAATTGTACAATTATTACTACTATCTGCATTATTTATTATATTACATATTTCATCTGCAGTTATTAACCTTATACTTTTTATTGTTGTTCCACCAACACTAGTTAAACTGTTATTTATATATGTAGTAACACTACTATCTATAAACTTCTTTATTGTTGAATCTTCTGTTACTGTACTTCCATTTGCTGCATATATATTACATCCATATACTGGAGTAGTACAATATGAATTTTTCTCTTTTGTTCTTGCATTTGCTTCATCAAATACTATTTTATATTCATCTTCTATAGTAGTCCAGCCTGATGCATCATTCTTTATGTTTTTATCTGCAAATAATGTTACTGTTTCTGTATTACTATCACTTGCTTCTATTACATGCCATGTTGTTCCATCTTTTAATGTTACACTATCCCCTATTTTGTATGCCTTAGGTGTAACTGCTGGTGCTTCTTTTGATTTACCATC
>CAKPCJ010000043.1 GCA_934141575.1 uncultured Bacilli bacterium | reverse complement strand
GTTTGTCCATGTCAAATGCAGAGTATCCTGAACAGGCCATATCAGATTAAGACTGAAACATGAAAAACATACAAGTGAGAACTGGATTAACAAAGGTCCGGCTACAGTGGCCGATACAACTTCAGGAAATGTCAGATCAATCTGGTGTGAAGATGGATATCTAATAGCCTATAATCCATCATAGATATTCACAGATTTATATAGTAGTTAATGTTAATTTTTTTCTTTTTTTGCATTAATATCGTATAATACATTATAACTTTACAATTTAAAGTCCATAAAATCCTTTAACAAAATTTCCAAATTTACAATTTATCCAACGAATTTCACCACAAAAATAATTCAAGTAATGATTAATTAAACACATGCTTGTATGATTAACATCAATAATTTTAATCAATACTTTAATTTAATTTATGACATATGATAATTCAGGTTAACTGTGTGGTCTAATCTATAGTGAAACTTGAATCAGAGTTATTTTATTAACTTTTTAAAAATTTAATGAAAACTTAATTTTTCAATTTATCCCAAGATTTAAGAAATTAATTAAATTAATTTCAGGATTAATTAAATTATAGAATACATTTGAAAATTAAATTATATTAATAGCTATTTTAATTAAATGCATTAGAGCATATGAAAAATCGAGTTTTGGTCATGGATATGTAAATCATCATTAGATTAATTGATTCCTGTTAAAAAACCTTTATAAGCAAAAATATTTGAAAATAAAAAACATGAAAGCAAAATACACATATAAATTTATTATTTATAATAAAAAACGAATTGAAAATAACTATAGAGGATTAGTGGAAAAATTAGCTGAATTTGATAACGAAGCTATACCAAAGGATTTTTTGGAAAATCTAAATGATTTATCGGACCTATTTTTAGAAAAAAGACAGGAGTTCTATCTTAAAAATCCAAGTAATATGTGCACCATCGATGAAATTCTGCCTTATAGTGAAGAAACTAATGTTGAAACAAATAAAGTTTTGGCATTTGTAAATAAATATAGGGAATTCGATAGCTTAATTGTTGGAATTGATTATTTCAATGGTGAAGATGAATACATTGAAAAATATTATTCTTATGAAGATGCAGGTTATTTTGGAGGCCCATCATGGAATTTTTATGTTAAATTAATGCTAGGATATTATTATGGAATATGGGGAAACAGATTAGACATCTTTCTAAAGGATATAGGTCTTGAAGATATAATATAATTAGAGGTGAATCATGGTAGACCCATTTTGTGGGGGAATAAAATCATCTAATTACAGACATGTTCAAAGAATTTACAAATTGAATGACATTTCTGAGGATGAAAAAAATAGATACTCCAATGATTTAAAAAAGAATAATCCTGAGATTTATTCTGAAGTAATTGAACTAAAATAGATTAGAAAAAGATATTGTTAATGTTAAAGAAGCTTTATTATTTGGCCAAGAACCAATTTTAAATACTAACATTAACGAGGATTAATTCATTGATTAATAAGTAAATTTAATGTATTTGAACTAAAAAATATATTAACAAGCAACACACAAGGTGGTTATTTTGAACCGAAGAATTGGAATATCACAAATGTATAATTTGGGCTTTCAACACTATCAAAGTTATTTCATGTTTGATTTATCTAAAAAAGAAGCTAAATTAATCTCACAGGGAATTACACAAGATAAAAGAAAGGATTTAATATATGCTAGTGAAGAAAATGATAAAATTGCTAAATCATTTATTATTACTGATAAATCTTTCAATTTGACTAAAGACCAATGTAATCAAATTGAATTGGAATATGAAAAATTTGGATATGATAATGATGACAATATCAAGGGAATCTGGAATTTAAACGATATTTTTATCAATAACGAATATCTATCAGATGAAATTAGTTGGCATAATAAGGAGTATGTAAACAGATTTCCTGATTCATGGATAGACTTCGGAAAACTATTGATTGAGATATTGGGATTTGATTTATTAAATATTAATCAGAAGGACTTGATTACTGAACTTCATTATGATATTGGATACGATGGAGTATACGATAAAAAGAACAGTGATAAATTAAAATTAAAGAAAGTTAATTTTCATATTTCTAATTTAAATGATTTGTCCAATGCATTCAATTTCACAATATCTGATGATGATGAAAGATTTTCAAAAGTTTGTGAATTACTTGAGTATTATGGTGTTTATAAATGGTATCACAAAGATCTCAATGAGAATATCACAAAACATGATGATTTCAATGATTTTAATGGTAATTCATGGTTTTTAGAACTGATTTTTGAAGAGGGTAAAGTTTTAAATTTAAGAGGGGACAATGCTTATCCTGACACTTATATTCATTTAGGACAAGCTTTATTAAATCTAAAGAAAGATTATTTGAAAATTGGCGAAATTAAAAATAAGGAATCTTTAATGTCATTTGGCCAGAAACATTTATTGGATGTCAGAAATGAAATTAAAAAAATTCAAATATCTTATAAAATTGATTTTGGAGTTACTTTGCACAACAGATTTGAAATTGACTGCATCAATCAAAAATTAATTCCAGATACACATTATAATGTTGATTATAGCCATGATTATGATTTGGAGATATACAATTTATCACTTAAAAATGTCCCTAAAAAAGAATTTAAACTAGATTCAAATAAATTAAAAGATTTTTTAGACGAGTTTAATCAATTAGATTTCATTGAATCTAAACATCATCACTGTTTATTTTTACATAGAAATTTTGAAAATTCATTAGAAATTACATATCCTACAGGTGAAGTTTCTTATGACTTTAAATATAATCCTCAAACATGGATTCAATTAGGAAAATCCTTAAATAAATTAGTTGGATTCGATATTTTAAACATCAATAATTCAAAGCAGACAATTACAAGCTTACATTATGATTTTAAAAGAGACGGAGTTTATGATAAAATGACTAATAAAAAATTAAAATTAAAATCATTGACTTATAGTCATGGCCCGGTTTTACGTTGGGGATTTTCAAAATATAATTTTAAAATTGATTTTGATAGGAAAACATTAATGTGTTTAGGTCAGAAAAATCTTACTGGTACTGAAATTAAGCTAATTTTTGATTTAATAGAGAAATATCATATCTATCAACTTGATGATGAGAAATATTGGCAGAAACTAATTTATCATAAGTGGCCAGGGCTTGATGGATATAATTGGCGTTTAAATTTAGTCTTTGAAGATGATAAACATTGGTCTGTTGGGTGCAGTAATGATTATCCAGATATATTTACGCACCTAGCTTTTGAAATTATAGATTTAACAGGTCAAGACATGTTAAATGTTAGATCAATCGGTGAAGAAGATTTGAAATTATATAAAAAATATGGTAATGACATATTAAACGGGTGAAAACATGAGATGTGTTAATTGTTTAAAATTTTTCGATGATTTTTATGGATTCTGTCCTTATTGCGGACATGAAAAGATAGATTATAATTTATATCCTTCAGATGATGATAATAAATTCAAATCAGAATTATTTAATCGACTTGGGGAGAGATTAGTTAAAGAGTTTAAAAAAGATGATGCTTTTAATGCATTTAATGAATCTATAAAATTCAACAATGAAAATATTTGTGCTTGGAAAAACAAAGCAGATCTCCATAATGATGATTACGGGGAAAACTACACAAAAGCAATGGACTGCATTGAAAAAGCATTAGAAATAAATCCAAATGATTTGGAAGCCATAGTTTTAAAAGGAAAAATCTTAAAAAACACAGATAAAGAAAAATCAAAAGATTATTTTGAAGACATTTTAGTTAAGTGTAATGGTAGTAATGAAGAATCCCTAATTGCTAAGGGGGATGTTTTGTACGAGTTAGACGATTATGATTCAGCAATCACAGCATATACAAAAGCATTAGATATTAATCCCTTAAATTCAAAGACATGGGAGAAAAAAGGAAAAGTTCTATGTTATAATGATAATAAGGCAGAGGGAATTAAATCTTTAAGAAAATCACTTTTATTGAATCCTCATGATATTAAACTTTGGAGAGACTTGAGGGTGTATTGTGGAGATTTAGAATCTGAAGTACATGAATGTGATAACGCATTATTGATTTTTCCAAAAAGCGAATATGAATGGCGATGTAAAGCAGATAACTTAAAAAGCATTGGAGACTATGAAAATGCAATAAAATGTTATGATATGGATATGGAAGTAGAATATCATAGCACTATGGATAATAGCTATATTTCACAGGCAGATTGCTTTATAGAATTAGAAGATTATGAAAATGCAATTAAAAGTCTAGATAAAGCATTAAACATCTGGCCAGAAAATTTCACCACCATTAAATCAAAAGGCGATTGTTATTTTAATCTTAAACAATATCAAAAAGCATTGGAATGTTATGAGGTTTTAATCAAAAATAATAAAAATTGGTATGATGTTGAAATTTCAAAAGGAGAAGCATTACTAAAAATTGATAAAAAACAGGGCATTGCATATTTTGATGAATTGCTCAAAAAAGAATTAAGCCTATTTGATAAAGCAAAAATATATCTTGCGTTAGAAGATTATGACCAATCATTAATGTATATTAATCAAACAATAGATAAAAATGATTCTCACAGTTATAATCATTTATATTCTCTTAAAGCACAGATATTATATGAAATGGGAGATAAACAAGATGCTATTAAATATTTTGACAAATCAATTGAATATTACCCAACAGAATTTGCAATAATCCATAAAGCACTTATCTTAGAAGAACAGAAGGAATATAAAAAAGCAATTAATTGTTTAGATGAAATATTAGAAAGCAAACCCTACGATAAAAAAATCATTTCTAAAAAAGAAGAACTTCAAGGCAAACTCCGTGACATATGAACATAAGATTTTTGAAGGTTTAAGTAGACTCAATTGATAATTTTATATAAAATAAATAATAAAATATTATATTAATTATTATATACAGGTTGTAATATCTATGGCCAATATAAATAATACATCATCCTACATGGATGAAGACAAAAAGCAAATTATCAAAGAGTCCAATTATACCTATAGAGATGCTCTTGAAGTTTCAGCTTATCTCATTGAAGTAGGCAAGTTCGAAAGATTTTACAAGGAAATGCAAATCCATGATTTGCAAAAGGAACTTGACGAAATGGATGATGGAGAATAACTTCAAAAAATATATCTCTCATATATAACTCTTCAAAAGAAACTATTTTTCATAAGTGAAAGGAGTCTGTAAAATTTTATAGGCTTTTTTCAAATTAATTTTTTTTACAGTTGAAATTTCACCTCGATGAAAATTCGTTCTAATTTTGCTTTAATTTAAAAAATATTGATTTAAAAATAGTAAATTACTTAAATAAGTGAGGACAAATAATGTTTTATGACCAAACAAAACAAATTTGTCCTCAATAGTAATTTAACATTCATACAACTTAAACTTTTTGATTTTTCTGAAGAAAAAATTGATCATGAAAAAATCATTTCAGAAAGGCTTGACAAAAGCCCAAATATTGAAAATACTAATCAAAAACTATTTTTAGACGAAAATAATATATTTTCATATGTTAATCCAATTTGTCCAGTTTGTGGAGCTCATAAAATTATCAAAAAAGGCACAATAACAAAAAACAAACAAAATATC
>CAKPCJ010000042.1 GCA_934141575.1 uncultured Bacilli bacterium | reverse complement strand
TAGCTTGATTTACTATCGCTTCTTCATTTCAATTCTTCTTTTTCGGGTTTACCCCAACTATTGACATAGAGCCTAAATTTTTGTATATAAATAAGCAAGGCTCATAGAAGAACTATGAGCCTTGTGTTGGCTCCCCCAACTGGGCTCGAACCAGTGACATCATGATTAACAGTCATGCGCTCTGGCGAGTGTAGGGGAATAGTACTTTTTAATTTGCAGTTATTGTTTTGTATACTGATAAAGCGTGTGTGTCTGTCATACCTGAAATCTGATCTGTAACTAATAGCAATTTATTGTATATAACTTCTGACTCATCTTGAGCTTTATTATTAGCGTTTTCACAAATATATCTATAGTTTTTCGAAATAGACTGATATAACAAATTATTCGATGTATCTTTACCAAAATCTACATTTTTATTCCAATTTACAACTGCCGGAATATATGTTTCTAAAAGTTTTTTTAAAACAGAAAATGCTTTAGTCTTATTTTTTAATATTTGAGGCGAATAATATATTTCATTCTTTTCAATTCTTCTTAAAATATTAGCAATTTTTGATGCACAGGAAACATCAATTAATTCGCTATCAAAGGTTCCCCTCATTATAGATTCATAATGTTCATCAAAAGCAGAATGCACAGCATCAATCATCAGTCCTTTAATTAACACTCTTGTTCTGTGAATCACATAGTTTTCAATATCATTATAATTCATGTTTTCTGCTTTTAATTTATATTCTTTCATTGATTTAATTACAGTAGCAACGAGCTCATCATTTTCACAAGTTTTAAAGTACTCTTCTATACTTCTCATAGAAATAATACCTTTGTGATGTGCATCTTCAATATCAGCTGTAAGATATGCTATATCATCTGCCGCTTCTAACAAAAAAGCTAATGGATGTCTACGACTATTTAGTCCTAACTCTTCATTGATAACATCATATATTTTTTCTTCTGATGAAAAATATCCCATTTTCTTACTTATTAACTTGTTTACATTAATTTTTGTAGATGAAACAGGATATTTTATAAACGTTGACATTACAGGATATGTCAAATTCATTCCAAATTCATCTACAACTAAGCTTATTAACTAACCTAAACAACTGTGCATTACCCTCAAAATGCTTTAGATCCTCAGCATATTTTCCATTTAATTTAAACTCTAAGGTATCTTTTGCATCCCCACCATTCTTAAAGACCAACATTTTATCCGAATTAAAAGTCATAATTCCAAGATTATCCCTAAACCAATCACCTATAATCTGTTCACCTAGATGACCAAACGGTGGATTGCCCATATCATGTAATAAAGCTACAGTTTTTAATATAGTAGGTATATCATTTATTAGTTTAAATACATCAGTAGTATTACTACTATCAGAACTTATGTATTTAACATTGTGATTATTAATAACATTAACAGCTTGCATTCCCAAACTTTCAGCAATTGACATTACTTCTATAGAATGTGTTAATCGAGTACGTGCATAATCCTCATCCTCTAAGGGAAACACTTGTGCCTTGTCTTGCAATCTTCTTAAAATTGTACTATTACATACTGTATCAAAATCTTTTTTAAAAGCAGTTCTATTATCACTAGCTGTCTTTTCAACAGTAGGTGTTTCTCTATGCCTTTTTGGTGTTAATAATTTATCCCAATACAATTATATCACTCTCCCCTGTTCGCTACAATATAAACTTCTAATAATCAATCAAATATGCAATATTATTTAAAAATAATGCAAAATTCGCTTTATAATATTATTTATGTATTATGCAACATATTAACTATTAAGAATAAATTGTACCAATATCTGCTATTTTTTATCTCAAAATTTAATTACATATATTAAATTTCAAAATGTTTAAATGCTTTTTCTGTAATGGATATTTTATGATACTTCTCTGAATCCAAATCGTTTATAATTTGAATTAATTCTTTACTATTGAGCGTAATCGCCATTATGATTTGGCATTTCGAACCAATTTCAGTTGCAGAGTAAATAAAACTTCTCATATCCTCTGGAACAATACTTTGCTGAGCAGGCTCATCGAAAATAATAACACCAGGGTGATTACCATCTTTTTTTATAGACACTTGTAAAAGCGCCATTGTAAATGCCCAAATCATTCTAATGCCGTCACTTGCAGATGAATCAAATTTCATATCAAAGCCATCGACCGTAGGAAGTAATGACTCCTTAGAGATTTCAATTTCAGCTAAACTTGGTAAACTGCTATAATGGTAACGACTCAAATTATTAATAAAATAAGTCTTCAGCAATTCAACTTTATCTATATCCGATTTAGAAACTCCCTTTTTAGGCAATTTACTTTTTTGATCCAGATATGTATTCCAACGATCCGATAAATCTCTAAGGCTTTCAAGAAAAGTAGCTAAATCATTCTTTAATTGAGATAGTTGCTCAATTTTTTGTGTTATCTCAATTTTTTTGAGCATGATTGCTTCGGATGCTTCTGCATCAGTTGTGGTATATAGATCAGAGCGCAAAGTATGTGCTAATCTCCTAAGGGTCAATAGCCTACTTTCATAGTCCTGTTTTTGCTTTCGAATTTCATCACGAGTATTTTTACGACCATTAAGTGAAAATACCAACATAATCTTTTGTGCTTTAAGATGCCGAATATTTTCTTCAATACTCATAAAACCACTACAAACATTTGCTTCTAAAAGGTTGTCTTGAATCTGTTGCTTACAAGTAGGACAAACATTTACACTTATTTGTTCAGTTGCATGTTCAGATCCAAATTTTTGTAGTCTGGCAGCATCCTCATTATTACGAATATCCGCACAAATAAGTTGAATATTAGAATTTAATTGATTTATTATTTGATTTAAACTAAACAATTTTTGTGTTAAGATTTTAACTTTTTCTTCAAAATCAAGTATTGTTGCCTCTGTTTCTGAAAGTTCTTTGCTAATTGCTTCAAAATTATCTGTTACGCGAGGCTTCAATTGACACAATGATTCATACTCGGCACTTAACTGTTCACTTCTTGCTTCGATAGTTAAGTCTGTTTCAGTAAAAATCACAATACGAGAGTATTCTTTATCAGATAAAACTCGTGGATGGATTGGAAGATTAATAATATTACAAGAATTTAAATAAACGGTTGCCTGTATTTGCTGTATAAGCTTTTTCCATTCGTTCTCAATTTCTGTTTTTATACCATTAAGTCGTTCGTGTTCTTTCTCATTTTTGAGGGTATCAAGTCCGATTATGTATTCTAACACACGCTTTTTCGATTCTCGAATACCAAATATAGGCATTCCAGATAAAATATCAGACCACCCATGCTTTTGCTCAATAAACATAGCCGAGAATATTAATTGCAAATAAAGTTTTCTTTCGATACCGTCAGAAGTTCTCACCAAAGGCAGTTCTAAATGCAGAAAATTTTCCAAGAATGAGTGAAATCCACGAGAACTAGTAGCCGCATTTTGAATATTAACATAAAAGTCTTCAGATTGAATTTCTGGATTACCGAGCGAATTATACTCACCATAAAATACAGTAATAAGCCTGTTATCTTTATTCTCTGTTTTAATAGTTCTGTATACAGTTATAACCTCAAGGCCGTTACTTATTTCAAGATAAGCTCCAGACTCAGTAACACTCCATGACTTTCCATTGTCCTCAATTGTGTTTTTAAAAGCAGATGTTAACACCTTGCTTCCAATACCAGATACTCCTCCAAGTATCTGTTCAAATCCAAGACAATAATAAATCGCTGCTAAAATAGAACTCTTTCCGCAAGTATTGTCTATACTGGAAACGAAGTTCAATCCATCCTTAAAATGTTCATCTATTCCATAAATACCATTAACTGTATTAATTTCAATGCACAATCTATTTATCCTGAGCATACTTATCCTCCCAGATTTCAACAAGCTCTTTTATCCTTGTTTCTGTAAGTTTTTTTGATAATTCAGTAAGGTCTTTAATTTCTGTAACCATCAAATTACCCTCTATTTTAATTCGTTCAGCGAAACTTTTTCCATTGTCCGTTAATTTAAAATTCCCAGTAGGTTGTTGAACGACAAATCCATATGCAACAGCATAGTCGAGTGCCCTATTCACTGCTGGATCAAATCTGACAATCAGGGATTCATCTATTCTATTAGAAAAATTAATAAGTTTGTCCATGCTTTCTCTTGAGAATAACGCACAAGATATCATTTGAAGTTTAATCAGCGAGCAAGAATTTCCCCGTCCACATATATACATAATTAGACATAATTGCGAGACCTTGTAACTTATACGATAATTATAAGGGACTGCTTCGGGTTTCGCATTAAATGATATATTGCCATATAAAGGTAACTTATCTACCATTTACTATACACCCCTAAATTCCATAGAACAATCTGCCAACCAACTTGCAACTAAATCTTGTTTCAACTCTCCTATTGATGCCTGCGACAGCACTCGAGAAAAGTCATTTTCAAGTTTCTGTTGAAAATCATTAAGTATTTTATCAAATAAACTTTGATTTAATTCCTTATTAGTGTTCATATGAGTTCTTATTGATACTTCTCTTTTGTAGCTTTGCTCCAGTCCATAAAGATCCTCGTAGAGCTCTGGGAAGTTAAGCTGTAATGTGTTCATTATATCCAATCCACTAATATAAAAATCAACATAGGCATTAATAATATAGTTTAAATCAGGATTGTTATCATCGCATGTATTCATAACCGCCTTTACTTTACGCCTAATATTAGCAACTTTTTGAGAATCACATTTTGACCAATCTAGGGTATCTTGATGCTTAATTGCTAAATTAAGACGCATATCAGTAAGATTGGTACGAATTATTCTACTTATTTCAGGCGTAAAATCTTCTGCAATTTTAATAACTATTTTAAAATCATCTGAAATATAGGAAAGTTTAGTCCTTTTTTCACTTTTAGCTTTCAACACTTCTTTTTGCTTTGATTCAGCATGGATAATAATACGAGAATCTTTATACTCTGGAATATCAAAGTGCCATTCTACAATAGTTGGAACTCCTAATTTCCTTAAACGCTCACCATTATTCAACAATTTATCTATATCTTTTGTTAATTTATCTCTTTGATGGGCATAAAGTTCATCATCAGAATACTCGCGCTCTGGGCAATAACACTGATGAACAATTCCGTTTTGAGTAAAACCCTCTATTCCGGCATCGCCACCTTGTGCCGCAGGTATATATGTATAATTTTCATTTTGATACCGTATACGGTAACATTTTACACACAGATCCTCCCACGCATTTCCATTCATGTATCCTTCAATAAGTGATCTAATACTACTCATTATAACCTACCTTAAAATTTATTAATATCTATTGTTTTTGTACAATTAGGAGAAACAGACAGTACATTATAATCTAAGCAAAATTCTATATGTTCTTCTAAATAATGAATCTTAACAAGTTGAAAATGGTAAAAAACCTTGGTAATAATAATTTCTCGATGTATTAAAAAATAATTTATCTCCTATATTAGGAGGTGCCTGAATCTTCATGTTAATAAACCTCCGTTAATAATTATTATACCAAAAAACATTTTGTTACTACTCTTAAATCACAATCATCTTGATTGTGATTTTTCATTTAAGTCTATGAAACAATTTTTTCATTTTTCTCTTTAGATACAGGATAACTAAGAATTATCAACTAA
>CAKPCJ010000041.1 GCA_934141575.1 uncultured Bacilli bacterium | reverse complement strand
GAAGTAAGAGAACTTGGTGGATTATGCGTAATTGGTACAGAAAGACACGAATCACGTCGTATTGATAATCAGTTAAGAGGACGTTCTGGTCGTCAAGGAGACCCTGGATTTACACAATTCTATGTATCAATGGAAGACGACTTAATGGTACGTTTTGGTACTGATAGAATTAAGGTAATGATGCAAAATTTAGGCTTTGACGAAAATCAAGCTATTCGTAGTAAGACATTTACAAGAGCATTATCATCAGCTCAAGCTCGTGTTGAAGGAAATAACTTTGATATTCGTAAGCAACTACTTCAATATGATGATGTTATGAATAACCAAAGAGAAATTATGTATGCTAGACGTAATGAAATCTTAGATAGTGAATCTATCCACCAAACAGTATTAGATACTATTCGCAATCATATTTCTGATTTAGTAAATTCTCATTTATTCCCAGAAGGAAGATTAACTAATGATGATGTAAAAGATATAGTTGAATTTGTTAATGAAAATTTATTAAAGAAAGATATTGATAAAGAAGAATTAGATAACAGAACTTCAGATGAAATGATTAATATTATTACTGAAAAAGTAATAAATGAATATGATGAAAAATTAAAAGATATTCCTGAGGATATTAAAGATGAATTTGAAAAAGCAATTTCACTTAATGTAATCGATCACCATTGGACAGAACATATTAATACATTATCTCATTTAAGAGAAGGAATTTACCTAAGAGGATATGGTCAAGAAGACCCACTTCGTGCTTATACTATGGAGGGTTTCGACCTATTTGATAAAATGATGCAAAAAATTGATCATGATATCACACTTATGTTAGTTCGTTCAGAGATAAGACAAAACATCGAAAGAAAAGAAGTATCAAAAAAGAAAATAACTAACGATAGTGATGATACTATCAAAAAACAACCTAAAAAGTCAGATAAGATTGGAAGAAATGATCCATGTCCATGTGGCAGCGGCAAGAAATATAAACAATGTTGTGGTAAATAGCTTGTTTTATAAGGGTCTGTGAGTTTGACAATAGTCAAAAAAGGCAAAAAATTGTGCACATAACGCCATTTGTGCACATTTTGTGCTCCTAATGTTATAGTTTATGTTTATAAGTAAATAAAATCCTAAATGATAAAGAAAAATAATTATGTAATTATTTATATTTTGAATATAGAATTTCTATAGAATAATAATTAACAATGATATAAATTAGAAATGAGTTGGTAATTTTGAATATAGATTATAATAAGTGCAAGGAAGTAGTTGAAATTATTAGTATTTACTTTCAAAATAAAACAGGAATTGCAAACATAGACTATCCTTCTAATATAAATTATAAAACTAATGAATATTATTTATATATGTTTTATTCTTGCCTATTAGACTATGGTATGCGCTCCAAAATTTATCACAGAAATTTAATAGATACTTATATTAAATATCCAAACATATTTCACCCTAATTATGTTATTGAAATTTCAGAAGAAAGACTGAAAGATATTATAATCAATAATATCCATCCTAGATACCCTAATATAGCTATAAAAAAATGGTTAACATTGTCTAATGAATTAATCAAATATAATAATATTTCTGATTATCTAAAAAGTATTAAAAGTTTTGAAGAATTGTCAAGGTTTATAAAAAATACTAAAAGTTATGGGCAAAAGACAGGCGGATTATTAATGAGAGTGATTTGTGATACAGAAATATGTAATTTTAAAGAAAATATAAAATCTATTCCAATAGATAGACATGATATTGAAGTAAGTTATTTAACAGGTATAATTAATACTCCCAATATTTCTAATAAAGAAATTATTGAATTATCTGATACTTATGTTAAAGTTGGTAAAGCATTAAATATCAATCCAAGTAATATAGATAAATACTTATGGGAAGTAGGAAATCTGTATTGTAATAAGAAAAACTGCGAAGAATGTCCATTAAATAATATATGTAGCAAAAATTATGAGGTAAATATATGAAAAAAGTGCGAAAAGCGGTAAGAAGTACAAAAATTGTTACCTTAGATGCTGATAAAATAATGCTTTTATTGGGATTTTAAAAATTTATAAGTGGTAGCGAAATTCACATTTGTTATCATATGTCTAAAAAAATTAGTAAAAAATATTGATAAATAAAGGGGTGTTAACCATAATTTAATGGTAACATCCTTTTTATTTTATAAAACTAATCGAAAAATGTAAGGAGACGATGAAAAATGGAAATGGTATATAGGAACACCAAAGACAATAAATAGTGAAAGAAAAGTTTATATGTGTGATACATTATTAATAGCTTTAAATAATTACAAAAATAAACAAGAAAACCTAAGAAAAATATATGGGAGAAAATATCATTATTACCATTTAGAAGAGGTAAAAAACAAACATGGAAAAGTAATAGAATATGGGATTGTTGAAACCATTAAAAAAACTAAAAAAACGGAACATCTTAATTTAGTATTTACTAAGCGTGATGGTACTTATATTGGCACAGATATTGTAAAATATCCTTATAAAGTAATTCACGATGGATTATGAATAGAAAATTGTAGGTTTTATGATTTGAGAGGTAGTTTTGCTACTAAAGCATTACGAAGCGGTGTAGAAATAAAAGATGCTGCTGAAATATTAGGTCATTCTAGAATAGAAACAACAGAAAATTATTATGTTTCTAGTTCTACTGAAAATCAAAAAAATGCTACAAAATTAATTGAAAAGCAAATTCAATCAAAAGTAATTTCTGATATAATAAAATTTAAATAAAGTTTGTGTTGTTATAAAAAAATAATATAAATTATATAATAAAATAAAGGAAGTGAAAAAATGGGTAAAATATCAAATGCTATTCAAATGTTAAACTATTTGAATACAGGGAATAAATATACCGTAAAGGAACTATCAGAAAAAATAGGTATTACTGAACGTATGGTTAGATATTATAAAGTAGAATTAGAACAAGCGGGAATTCCAATAGAAACATTTATGGGACCGAATGGAGGATATTACATACTAAATATCAAAAGCCAGTATAACAATTTTAATAAATATGATCTTCAATTATTAGAAAATGTTAATATGATGTTAGAAAAATTAGGATATGAAGATATTGTAAAATATAAAAGATTAATTAATAAAATTAAATTTGCAAGTGATGTAGAGGAGGAAAAGAGTAAATACTTTTTGGATAATGGGACTAATGGTAAATCTGGATTATATTTTACTTTAAATGATGCAATTTCAAATAAAAAACCACTAAAAATATTATATAGGAATTTAAAACAAGAATGGCAAGAAAGAATAATTCATCCTTTACAAATATTTAATTATGATAATAAATTTTATGTAACAGCATATTGCGAACTTAGGGATGATATTAGACATTTTGAAATAGATAGAATAAAGTTAAATAATTAATAATTTAGACATAATATTGCCTATATATGCGGTATAATAGATTTGTGAGAGGTGATATTTATGTCTAATCAAAAAATATTTATTGATTTTGACGGAGTAATATTTGATACAGAAAAAAGAATTGTTGAAAGAAAAGATCAGAACCCCGATATAAGTTGGGATGCATTTTTTGAAAAACTAGATTGGTTTGAATTACTAGATGAATCAAAAGTAATCAATAACGCTATTGATTATATTTTAGAGGGACAAGCTAAGTCTAAACAACTTGCTATTTTAACTAAAATACATACTTTGGTTGAAATGGAGGCAAAAGCAAAAGCGTTAAGGAGTAGAAAAGTAGAAGTACCAATTTTGTTTGTTCCACCACATGTGAAAAAAAGCCAAATATATTTACCAAATAATGGAGAAATTTTAATTGATGATAGTATTAAAAATTTAATTGATTGGGAACAAAAAGGCGGAAAAAGTATTTACTTTAACGAAGATTTAGAAGCAGTTAGTCAGTTTGAAACAGTAAAAACTTTGAACAAAATTTTATAGGAATTTTTTATGATAAGTGAAGAATTGTTAAATAATTATCAAAGAGCATTGCAACAAAAATATAATGCAGTATGCTTTGATATTGATGGAACATTAACAGAAGATAATTCAACAAAGATAGATTCTCGTGTTTTGCCAATGATAGCAAATATATTAAAAAAACATATTCCAGTAGTTTTTATTACAGGTCGAGGAGAGACTGGATTAAATAATTTATTAAGTGATATTATTTATGGTTTAAAAAACAAATATGGAGTTACCCAAAAACAATTGTTAAAAATGTATGCACTTACTAATGATGGTGCAAGGATATTCATGACTAGTGATGGCAGTGAAAAACTTTTTAATGTTAGTGAATATATATCATCTAAAGAAGATTTTATTAAATTAAAAGAATTAAATAAAAAAATTCTTTCTTTATTAAATACATCTCTTTTAAATGAACATTGTAAGGTTACTTATTCAATAGATTCTAAAACAAACGCTATAATAAATATAAGAATAATGATTTTGAACGATAGTTTAGAATTTAATAATGAGATAATAAGAATTATTAATTCATTAATAAGGGATTCACAGAGCTCAAATTTAAACTTAACAATAGGAATGCATAATGGCAAACAAGTTTTACAAATAGGTACTGCCACTAAAAATAAAGCCATACAAATTGCTGAAAGAATGATAGGTATTCCACAAAATTCAATGCTTCGAATTGGAGATTGTGGTGATCAATTTGGAAACGATTATTCTATGTTAAATTGCCCACAAGGATTTAGCGTTGAAAAAACAAGTGGAGATTTTGATAAATGTTTTCCAGTTATTGAAAACGGAAAAATAATAACAGGTGTAAATGGTACTTTAAGTTTATTAAAAAAAGTAAAATTACTGCCTACAATTTGTTTGGAACATGCTATACAAAGCGAATATGCAAGAGCCTATGCTAAAGTGGAAAAGAAAATGACACAAGGAAAAAACAATAAAATTACATATTTTAATAATTTAATTAATAATAAATTTCAGGCAGTAGATGGAATAACTGGTTTATTTGATTCGTCAAGTGGAAGTATAAAAATTCCTATGTATGAATGGATTGATATACCAGATAATAATCCACTAAAACAACTATGGCTTACATATAACGACTCTAGTTTGTGTTATTCAATGTATGATAATGAAAATATATTATTAAGAGGTTCTGGTATATATTATTATTTTTTATCCCAAAGAATTCATGACGAAAATACAAGGGAAGATATAACAACCAAAGAAATGATATATAAATGGTTAAATAATAATATGGAATTTTTTTCAAAGTCTTTAATAGCAATTAATAATACATCAGATATAAATGACTTAAATAATGTTAAAATGATATTAGGTTTAATAGATAATATTAGAAATTATTTGTTAATTTTATTAAATCAACAAATTGTTAATAATCAGATAGAAAAAAATGTAATGATTAACTTGGAAACATTAACTAAAGATTCATTAATGTACAAACTATATAATAGTTTAATAAATACTGAAAATTTAATGAAAAATATTTCGTTTAATGAAAACTATAAAATTAATAGTATTATGATAGAAAATTTAATTAAAAATATAATTTTAATTACTGGTGAGTTTAGACTTAATTTTATTAAACAACCTGACAAAGAAAATTATTCTAAAGATTTTAGAGCATATAGGGAGATAGATAATTTTGCAGAAAACCTTATTACTTGTAGTCTAACACTACAAAAAGATTCTAGTATTTTTAATAAAGGTATTTGTGGATTATGCTATGGTGGTCTAGAATTATCAATTATATTGAAATCAATAGACAATAGAATAAATGATGTTTCTATACTAAAATTTAACAAGAATGTAACAGGATATGCAAAAAAGCAATCGCTAGAATTAAGATTTTTTGATATTTATAAAACTGGTGGCATCGAACTTTTTGGAATTGATAAACAAAAAGAATATATTATATTAGACGATAATTTATTAACTGGTAAAACAATGCAACTAGCTATAACTACTTTCTACGATATAGGAATAAATGTTGATAAAATAGTTGCTGTAAGGTATCCAGGAGTAAATAGAATTAGTCAAATGTTCATGCCTAATCATGGAGCTGTTGATTATAGACATTTCTTTAATTTTATAGAAGGGTTATATTTCTCTAGTCCATATAGTTGGAGAGATCCATATAGTAAAAATCTATATGAAGATTCTTTAGGAGTTTTTGATTTAAATAGAAGAAAAATACTAGAATGTTTAGCAAAAAATGGTGACTATTCTAAAAAGAGTGAAGTATTATATGTAAAAAGGAAGATGAAGAATGAAGACTAAAATTGATATAAATAATTGGAAACGAAAATTAGCTTATGAAACATTTTCAAGTTACAGTGATCCATACACAGGCATAGTTACTAAAATAGATATAACTAATTTAATAAATTTTTGTAAACAAAATAAAATTTCATTTTATGGTTGCATGACTTATTTTGTACTGAAATCATTGAATGATATTGATGCATTTAAGTATGGTTTTGGTAAAGAAGACGGAAATGAATTTGTTTATAAATATGATACTTTAGCAGCAACAGCAACTGTTATAAATAGTGATAATGAATTAAATTTTACGAGATACGTTGAGTACAATGAAGATATTTTTAATTTTCTTATAGAATTTTTAAAAGTGACAGAAGATGCATCTAAGAATGTTCCATACTATAAAATATCAGGATTGGAAAATATGAATAAAATAAATATAACTTGTATTCCATGGATTACTTTTTCAAATTTTAAAGATGCCATTGATTTTAACGAAAAAAACAGTAAACCTAAAATATGTTGGGGAAAATATTATTTAGAGGACGATAGATATCTTATAGATATTTCGTTACTAGTAAATCATGCATTTCAAGATGGATATCATATGGGATTATTTTTCAATAATTTACAACAAAATATATACAATCTAAAAGTAAATAAAAATTTAGTGAAAGTAAGGTAGGATATATGTTAAAAAAATATTGTAAACTTAATAATAGTAATTTTTGTAATATAAATTATATTGTTTATGCTCCAGAAACAAAAGAAAGTGATTTGCCATTACTATTGTTTTTACATGGTATAGGAGAAAGAGGCAATAAAG
>CAKPCJ010000040.1 GCA_934141575.1 uncultured Bacilli bacterium | reverse complement strand
CAGTAAAACACACAGCAAATATGCATACTGTATATATATTTCTTTTCTTTTTATCTATTGGTACATCACCAATTAATTTGCCAGTTTGTCCATTCATTGCAAATGTATATATTTTATCATTATATTTTACATTTAACATCCAAACAGGTAATAAAACATATTCTTTATTAGTTAAATTAAGGTTTAATTTTTTATTACCTACAGTTATATTACTATATGAATGTCCAACATTAACACGTGACTTTAATTCATCAACCACAGTATTATTAGCACGATCTTGTGAAATTCCCATAGCGTCATCTGAAGAAACATCATACTTTTCAGCTAAAAAGCCAGATAAATAAGAGTAATTAAATTTTGTAAGTTCTTTATAATTAAATGGCTCTATAGAATTCATTATGTCATCTTGAAATCTAACAGATCCGTCTACTGGAACCATGTTAAATTTCATATTACCAGACATATTAATTTTATATCTATCAGTCTTAGTATATCTATAGTTTCCAGATGTCCAGGACTTTACAATAGAACCAACAAATTCAATATCAGAATTGCTTTCATAATCAAAAACCCAAAAAGGTATATAAATTCCACTCATTTCAGAAATATTCTTTTTATCGCTAAATTCTTTTGGAGTAAAAGGTTTATCCTTACATACTTTAGTAAATTGAAAAATTGCATCTTCCTTCGTTTTCTTGAAAGGAATTAACATAGATGGTGAAAATTCATCAACTAAATTATCCCTTATAATAGCAGTATTCTTACAATATATACATGATGTAGCAGATGTATTTTCAGCAAGTACTATTTTCGCACCGCAATTATTACATATATATATTTTTAATCCATTCTCATCCCTATGAGAAACAGAATCATCATCTTTTAATTTATCTTCATTTTTTTCATATTGTTCCAACTGTTCTAAAGTAAATTCTCCCTTACAAAACTCACACTTCCAATTTTGTGTAGTTGGGTTAAATTTTAAAACTGCAGCACACCCAGGACATTTATGATCTAACACATCCATGAAAATCACCTCAATTAATTATTTTTATCAATGTTTTTATTTACTAAGTTAGAAATATTAGCTCCGACACCAACGCCTAAAATTGTCGAAGAATCAGATGCAGTATTATTAGCCATATCTTTAATAGCTTCTGCCGTATTTAATTTAGTATATATATCAGCACCATTATTATCAACAGAAGTAGCCTTCATTTTTATAGAAACTCTTTCCCTAATAGACTTCTTAATTTCATCTGGAACTTCAACTGAACTTACAATTATGTCTGTAAACTCAATTCCATATTCGGCAATTTCTTTATTTAGATATTCAATTATGCTATTGCCTAACTTATTTTGTAAACTAGATATTTTATCAAAGGACACATTTAAATTCGAAATAGCAGTTGCTAAAAGTGAATTAATAAGTGGTTCTAACATAATATTAATATCACCAACAGTATAAACATCTTTATTACCAGCCAAATTCAATAATAAATTTATTGGATTAACAACCTTAATAGCGTATTTTCCACTTACAATAACTTCCATAGGTCCCCAATCTGGATCATCATACATAATAGTATCCGGAGTTATAAAACTCAAACCAGTTTTTTCGGTAATAGAGAAAAAATAAACATCTTGACTATTTATTGCCTCTCCATTATATGCAACTCTTTTTGCAGTTTCTAAAAAAGTATCTGTAATACCCTTAAAAATATTTGTCTGAAATAATCCTGGGGAAGATGTATCCATAAAATACATATCTGGAGTTGATATGATATCCTTTATAGCACCATTATCAGTATATACAGCACATTGTCCAACTTGAACAAAAAGTCTTGATTTATCTGTTATAACTCCATTTTCTGTTGTAATTTTTTTCATTAAAATATTATTATCATCATTATCCCATCTTATTATTTCTCTGTACAAATCACTAGATTGAGACGCGATTGAACCACCTATTGCTTTAAAAAATCCCATATTTTCCTCCTAATTTGATAAATACTCTATTAATTTATTATAAACACTCATTTTTAAACTTGAAGTTACACTATCTATTGTTTTAGGAATACCATTTATTCCAATTGATGAAGTATCATATGAGCCACCAGTAATACCAACTCTAAATCCATATTTTTCCCAAGCGATTTGTTGAATTTCTTCATCTTCAAAAGCTTTTAAAAATTTAGTACCTGACTCATCTAAGCTAGCTATACAATGTGAATTCCAAATAGTCGGTGTAGGATAAAGTATTCTTACTTTATCTTTTATCTTATTGAAAGATTCTGGATTTGAATTTGCAAACTCTATTATGCTTTTTTCATAATCAACTATCATAGGTTTAGCACCAACACCAGTTTTCAAGTACATTTCAAAAAGATCAGCAGGTGTATTATTCATATAACCAGATTTAGTATAAAATTCCTTTAATTTTGGAAGAGATGTAGTTATATTATCATCTGTTATATCGCCACCACTCATTATAGACAACAATAATCCATAATATGTTGCACCAGGTGATGAAGTTACTGGATCAGTTGAATCAATATTAATCAAACCATAAACACCATCTACACCAATATCAGACCATTTCTTTCCTTGCAATATATACTCTATTAATTTAGACATATCAGTTATATAATAAACACCAGATTTTTCAGTTACTATGTTTTCCTTGATTAATGCATCAACTATAACATCCCAACTATATATAACAATTGGAGTGTTAAGAGTAAGACCACCATCAACTACATAATCTCTATCAGCTTCACCAACCTCTTTATTTGGAGCTAATTTATAGTAGTCATAAAATCTTTGATCAGAAAAGAAAATCAAATCATATTTTGAACTATCCTCTCTTACAACAGGATTTTTAACTAATTTACCATTACTCCAAGAGTCTGAAACAAATTTTAAGTCATACTTCTTAGCTAATATTTCATTAAATCTAGTATCTGCAAGAAAATCTTCCTTTCCACCACCAACTGCACCATACACTAATGTCAAATTTTTATCTTTATCTATACTAAACTTAACAATAACTACTAAAATTATTATTACTATTAAAATAGAAATACCAATTATTTTTTCTTTTTTTCCTTCCTTAAACATTCTATTCACTTCCCTTTATATCATTCTCATCAATATTAACTATTTTTTCAAATACCTTAATTTCTTTATCAACATCAAGTTGTTTTGATTGATTCATATTATTTAACTGTTTTTCAAAAGATTGACTTATATGTTTCAAATAATCATCAACCTTTGAAACATATTCTTTGTCAGTATTTCTAACCTGAATATACTTATTCAATATTTTTAACGTTAAATCCATATAATAATCATAGAAATTATATACCTGTGTAGCCTTCTTAGGCTTCTGTTCAAGTATTCTTAAAATTTGCTCAGAAGTTTTAGAAATTAATTTTATGTAATCATTTATTTTTTTATCATCTATATAATTAGAATAATTTAATATCTTAGATGTTTTATAATAATAATCCATTATTCTATTTGGATCATATGAAATAACATCTTTTTCCTTAAATATAAGTATACCTGCCGCAAATGTAAATGCAGCTATCAATAACGACCACAATATTCCTATATCAATAATAACATAACATACAGTAAAAAACGCCCCACTAAGTATACCAGAATATACATATCTTTTCTGAAATTTCATTAGTTAAAACTCCTTACTTCTTTAAAAGCTTCTTTTAGATTATAAATACCATTAAATATCTTTGCATTCGTTAAACTTGATATTTCAAGTAATTGTTGTTCACTTGGAGAACCAAACATAATACTGTATATTGGGACATTCAAATGATTAGTATTATAAAAAGATTTTAACTCCTGAAAACTACCAATATTAGAATAGCCATCAGTCATCAATATTACTGTTTTTGTATAATCTTCACCCTGTATATTTTTTATTAACCTCAACGCTTCGACCGTTGGTGTATAAATATTTGTTTCTCCGTTTGGATTCAACTCATTAATTGTAGATAAAATTTTATTTTTGTTGTAATCATTAAACTGGCCACCGACTATTCCAGAAAAAAGTGTGCCATTAAATGGTATTACATAAACCATATCCCTAGAAGTAAACTGTATAAAATCTTTACTTGCTTGTTCATAGTCTAATATATAATTCATGGCATTTCTAAGTTGTGTTATTCCATCGCCATACATACTTCCAGAAAAATCCAAACAAAATACTACAATAGAAGGTTTCCTTAAAACATCAACATAAAGACTAAACGCTTTATTTATAACAGTTTTTGATGGATAGCGTAAAGACATCAAATACTTATTAGTATTTATACCCCATTCAGGATTAAATACATTCTTATCAGATTTATTATTAGTACCGCCATACCAAACACGTCTACCTAATTTTTCTAATTTTTCTGTACCCTCTTTGCTTAATAAATATTTTTGAATAACTTCAAATTTATTTTCTTTCTTCTGACCTCTATCTATATATGCAAATGGAAAATCGCTTATTGCAACACCATCCTCAGGGTATATCAAATATAATGGTTCTTTGTTTTTATCAACAAGTTGTTTATTTATTCTTATCAATGAAGTCTCACTAGACACGACAGCTTCATACTCATCACTATTCAAAAATATATTTTCGAGAAAATCTTCAGTTCCAGATACTCTTTCTACACCACTAAATAACGCTTTTAAATCATCTTGAAGAGTTTCATTTTCTAATGCATCAATAGTAAGTATTCCATCAGAATTAGATAAAACTTTTAAGAAACCTAAATATGCTGTCGCGCCTGCGTTAGTTTTTGTAACAGATGGCATAACATACTTTAATTTTTTATCTCTTATAACATTTATTATATCTTTATTATATACTTTATTATCAACAAAGCCCAGTTCTTTAGCAACTGATTTTTTTATTCCAAATACAACTGGATTAATGGATATAGATTTTGAATTTTTAATACTAACATCACTATTTAGCATATATAACCATATAGAATTAGAAATCCAAACAGCATCATACTCTTCTCCACTATTAAGTTTTTGAATTATTTCCAAATCACCAGCATAAGTTATTTTTACATTAATTTTATTTTTTTTACCGTAATTAACTAATTCATTTTCAAAATCCTGATTTTCGTATGTAGTTATTATACTAAATTCATTTTTAGGAGAATTCACAGGAACAGAGTTAAAAATTACAATAGTTAATAAAACAAGAAAAAAAGAAAACACAGCAACCGAAACTACCTTCAAAATTTTATAATTTCTTTCTAACATACTATCATTCATAAATACAACTCCTATGCTCTAATAAATTATAACACACATTTACTCTTTTACTAATTCTAATGGATAAAAATATTCATTTACTTGATCAATAATGTCATTGTTTAACATATTAACATCAATATGATCTATAGCTATTCTAGATGATTTTCCAAATAATTTTTTCATATCTTTTGCATAATAAGTCCCATCACCAGGGAATTTTACTAATTCAATTTTAATTTCCTCTTTATTATTAAGAATAACTTTATATGGAATAGAATATCCAGAATCTAACCTTATAACTTTATCTGATACATAATAACAACCGCCACGAACATAAATAGAAACATCTTTAAGGTAACTCCTACTTCCCCTACTTACATTTAAAACCTTGCTAGAAACAAAACACATTTCATCATCATTTTTAATTTCTTTTAAATCCTGCTGTTTAAAATATTCATTAATATAGTCATATTCTTTTTTTGTTAAAGAATCATTATTTGGTTTCATAAATAAGCTACCAAATTCAATAACATTTTTTCCATATAAAGAATCATATTTTATTACCTCGTATAGCGCACAATTGTATAAAGTATATTTATAATCATCTTCCTCAATCGCAGTAGTTTTAAAAGAAAATATAGGTGTTTTATTATTAATATATCTCACATAATCAATTATAAAAATTATAAGCCAAAGCAATATTAAAACAAGTGGTACTAATATCAATAGAACTCTTTTATTTTTCATTATTTTCTCCTTATCTTTAAACATCCACTAGAAAACCCAAAATCGTTAAAATTTGAATTAATCAATTCTTCCTGTATATCAAGTGCTATTTTATACCTATCATATAACTCGTTTTCTAACAAACTATTCAAGTTATTACGTTGAATCCTCAAATATTCTTCTTCTCTACCAATACTCCTCGAATATAATCTTTCAAGTAGCATAGGAAATATTTCAGAATATTTTTGGTCAACATATTTTTTATTCAAACATTTATATAATGCAATAGCGTGACCACACTCATGAACTTTCATTAAATCATAAATAAATTCATTGCCAGATGGAACAAACATTTTAAATGATTTTAAAATGCCATCTTTAACTATTGGAAAACATCCAACAAATATTGGGACATCTTCCTTGTTTTTTATTTCAATTTTATGATTTTGTATATATTGAAACATTTTTTCATCATATAAACCAATTTGGTAAAAAAATAAGCACAATCTTTTTTCCATAGTTTCACCAAAATAAGTATATCATAAATCATAAGCAAAAATAAATTCTTACAAACACTTATCAAACAAAAAAGTTATAAATTTTGAACAAATTTATAACTCAATTAATTATTTATATATTTTAATTGTTTCTTCAAAATATATTATATTCTTATCACACCATTCCTTTGATGGTTCATTACCAGTCCCGAATGTTTCTGTTAAATCAACTACAAGTAGATCATCTACATATCCTTCAAATGCACTCTGCTCAATAGATGAACCAAATTGAACAGCAATAACCTCACCATCAGATAAAAAAATATTAGAATTTCTTTTAAATGTTTCAGATGTTCTTGCTTTTATTAACGATGAGGAATAACCACTAGAAGAATTGGTAAGATAAAGATAAGCCACACCATTTAAAACAAAATCATTCATAAAATAGTAAAGAATATGGCCAGATTCTATTTTTTTACCAAATTTTTGAGAATACCAATAACCAATTGTCGAAGAACTATCTTTTATATAAACACTGTTATTACCAGTAAGTTTATTATTTGTATTTAAAAATTCTTGCGTTAAACCAACCCAATTAGAATTTTGTTGTTCAAAAGAACCGTTTTTAACTATATTTGTAATTATATATTCCTCAACTTCTTTTCCATCATCAACTACAATATTGTCGCTTGTCATTTCTTCTGGCTTAAGTTGTGAATCTAATTTATAACCATCTCCATGCGCATCAATTACTACATATGTATATTTACCATTATTTCTTGTTACTTTTATCTTACCAGTATAATTATTAGCTGAATCCATATCAATATCATTAAAATTTATGTAAGCAATATCACCAGTCCACATTATATTTTGTTCTTGTCCTATTTCATTTAACGCTACTTGATTTTTTAATCCTTCTACATACATTAATACTTGATTCTTAAATGTACTTCTTTTTGCTTTATCTAATACTCCTAATATTGT
>CAKPCJ010000039.1 GCA_934141575.1 uncultured Bacilli bacterium | reverse complement strand
TGTCTCCTTAGCTCAGTTGGTAGAGCAACTGACTCTTAATCAGTGGGTCTAGGGTTCGAATCCCTAAGGGGACACCAATATGTTTTTTAAGCCATTGTGGCTTTTTTATTTTTAGGGAGTGAAACTTGAAATGAATGCTAGAAAATTTCAAAAGCAACTGCAAAGACATATTACAACAAGAAATATCACAGAAGGTTACATAAAATCTTTGTATGCGAATGATAAGAAAAGTATATTTTTTAATAAAAGTATAAGTGAGCTGATAAAAGAAAATCTTGAAATTTTAATAAAAAACACTTCAATTTATAGTATTTCTGAGGTTATAAATGAGTTGTGCTTACATGATGACATGAAACAATTCATTACAAATAATCTGGATAAAATATTAATAAATGAAAGTATTATTATAGGTGTATTAAAAAAAATAAAATTTTTAATTATATCTAATGAGATAAAAGAATATGTATCAAATAACATTGAATCATTAATAGAAACAGATGCGAGAGAGAGCCTATTTTTAATAGCGTCTTCATGCGAGTTTTTGAACTTATCAAAAGATAATAAAGAAAAACTAGATAAATATTTGAAAAAACATAAAGAAAATTACGTAAGATATTTACTTTCGTTTTCTAATGATATACTAATGCATCCTTCAAAAAGTGAAGAAACAGCATTCTACTTTCTTTTATCAAGGATGATCGAAGAAATATTGGAACATGAAAAATTAAGCTATTCTGATATAAAAAGCATGATGCGTTCTATATATAGTAATACTATTGAAATAGGAAGCAAGATAATAAAGTTGCATTTAGAAAAAAACAATTATGCAATACCAGATAACAATAGAATAATAAGACCAATAATAAGGTTTGACTTAAAAAAAATATCTACATATCCAGTAGTGGTAGAAGTTATTGAAAAAGTTAATACTTCGATAAAGATAAATTCAAAGCAAATGTATGAGATGTATAAGAGTTTAAGAGAGGAAAAAATAATAATTTCCGATTTTAAACCTTGGAATATTGGAATTCTACTAAAAGATAATCGAATATATTGGCATAAAGGAATTTGTCTAGATAAGGCAAATAGAGGAATAGTAGGCGAAATAAAAGAATCTCCCCTAAAAAAAGGGAACCTAGTCATAACTGATTCATCTTCACTTTGCTACGAAGGAAGCGATCACATTGAATTAAGTGGTCTTTCCATGAGTTTTGAAAGTAAATACCAAAAAGAGCAAAGACAAAAGGTATTGAGAAAATAAACGCAATTAGCGTTTTTTTTAATATTTTACTTATTTGCTAATGTGTGTTAATATAAGTGCAAAGAGGTTGTTAATATGAATTTAAAAAAGGCTATAAAGCCATATTGCTTTTGTTTATTTATTTCAATACTTTTTTTAGGCATCTGTAGTAAAAATTCACCACTTTATCTTATTAACGATTGGTTTGATGCCAATGCTTTTTTTACAGTTGGAAAATCAATGATGAAAGGTATTGTCCCATACAAATCATTATTTGAACAAAAGGGACCCTTATTATATTTTATATATGGAATAGGATCACTAATCTCATATGATAGTTTCGTAGGTGTATTTATATTTGAGGTTATATTTTTTTCAGTATTCTTATTCTACGTATACAAAACTAGTAAGATTTTTGTAAAAGAAACAAATGTATATTTTTTTATTATATTGGCTGCAATGCTTATAACAAGTTTAAAGTCTTTTAGTCACGGAGGATCTGCAGAAGAATTTTGTTTGCCTTTTATGATGTATGGTATATATATATTTATAAAATTTTTAAAGGGATACAAAATTACTAACAAACAAATGATTATATCAGGAATATGTGCTGGGTGTATATTTGTCACTAAATATACATTATTAGGAATTTATATAGGTATTATGCTTAGTTTCATAGTAATAATGTTACTTGATAAAAATATTAAAGATTTAATAAAAAAATGTATTTATTTTGGCTTTGGTTTCTTAATAGCTATATTTCCTTGGATAATATATTTTTGTGCTACAAATGCTATCAAAGAGTTTATTGATGTATATTTTTTAATAAATATTGGGGCTTATCCTAAAAAAATATCTATTTTATCAAAGATAGTCAAAGCATTCAATTTAGTAATATATAATTTAACTTCAGAAATTACATATTTTATATTTATTGTTATAGGAAGTTTACTTTTATTTCTTGATAAAAATAAGTGGGGTATAAAGTATTCAAACTTATCGGTTTTTACTGTATTGATTTTAACAGGATTATGTATATTTATAGGTGGAACAAATTATCATTATTACCCACTTGCGCTTTCTCCATTTATAATTATAGGTATGATTAAAATATTTAAAAATGTAAACATTAATAAAGCAATGGTAATGTTTTTTATTCCAATTTCATTAGTATCAACATTTTATTTATCAAGTAATACAAATATGATAGGTAAACAAAAAGAAGATTATGCACAATTTAGATTTGGAGATATAATAAGCAAATATGAAAATCCTAAAATAATAAATTATGGTTTTCTAGATGGTGGTTTTTATCTTACTTCTAAAACAATACCTGATTGTTATTACTTTATGAAAAATAACATTTCTTATGAAAATTACCCTGAAATGTTAGATGGACAATTAGAATACATAGAAAAAGTATCTCCAGAGTTTGTTATTATTAAGAATAAACCATTTGGAAGAATAAAAAAAATTTTATCTCAAAAGTACGAAAAAATATCAACACATAGTCAAAAATATCAGAAAAAAGATGTGACATACACACTTTATAGAATAAAAAAATAATGTTATAATTGGATTGGTGATAGGTATGATAGATTTAAAAAATGATTTGATAGATTTAACTATATCAGTTCCTTCTACTTGGAAAATGATTCCAAGAGAACAATTTGAGGAAAATAATATAGATAAAAGGACCTTATTTTTATTTATAACTGAAAAAAGTAAATATGTTAGTTTTATGTATCAATGTAAACTAAGAGAGAAGGACTTTTTAAGGTTATATGAAGATAATATAGAAAATTTGAAAAAAGAAGGAATGGAAATAGTATACGAAGGAGCACTTAAAACAAGTGGTAAAATAAAAACATTAAAATACGCATTTGTTAATATAAATAATGGAGATAGTAAAATCAGAATAATGCAAAATTTCTTTCTATTTAATGATTATTTTATAAATGTATCAACCGAGGTAAATCATAATATTAATGCAAAAAATATATTAGATTTAATGGATGATAGTGATGTAGTAACATTGCTTAAATCAATTCTTTCTATAAAATGATGAAAAAAATATTATAATTAGAGTGATGTGAAATGAAGAAAGTATTATTTATAGCGTCAACTGGTGGACACTTAAATGAATTAATGCAACTTAAACCAATGTTTAAAAAATATGATTACCATATAATAACTGAAAAGGACAAATCAACTGTTAGTTTGAAAGATGATTACGGTAAAAAAATAGATTATTTAGTATTTGGTACAAAAGATCATATGTTAACATATCCTTTTAAATTTATTTATAATTGCTTTAAAAGCCTAGTTTTATATATAAAAATAAGGCCAAAATATATAATAACAACAGGTACACATACAGCAGTACCGATATGTTATATTGGTAAGCTATTTAGAAGTAAAATTATTTTTATAGAAACATTTGCTAATATTAATACAAAAACATTATCAGGAAAACTAATATACCCAATCGCTAACTTATTTATAGTTCAGTGGGAAAGCATGTTAAAACTTTATCCTAAAGCAGTATATGGTGGATGGATATTTTAGGAGGACATATGATATTAGTAACATTAGGAACTCAAGATAAAGGATTTGAAAGATTACTAAAAGAAATAGACAAGCTTATAAAAAAAGAATTAATTACGGATAAAGTTATAGTACAAGCTGGGCATACAAAATACGAAAGTAAAAACATGGAAATATTTGACTTTAAGTCTCAAAAAGAATTGGATAAATTAAGAAAAGAAGCTGATTTGATAATAAGTCATGCTGGAGTTGGCAGCATACTTGATAGTCTTAAATACGGAAAAAAAGTAATAGGAGTAGCAAGATTAAAAAAGTATGGAGAACACACGAATGACCATCAATTACAGATTTTAGAGAAATTTTCAAATGATGGTTATATAATAAAAGCACAAAGTGTAGATAAGTTATATGATGCTATTGAAAAATCAAAAAATTTTGAGGTAAAAAAATATAAAAGTAACGTAAATAATATGATCAAAATAATAGATAATTACATTTCAAATAATTAATATCTATTATTTTTTTATATTGACTTGCGAACAATTGTACACTATACTGATTATAGTGGTGAAGATAATGAAAATAAATAAATTTAAAAAAGTAGGGCCATCTAAATATCGCATAGAACTTGATAATAAAGAAACATTAGAATTATATGAAGAAGTTATTATAAAATATAATTTACTATACACAAAATGCTTGGAAATAGATAAATTAAATGAAATGTTAGAGTTTAATAACTATTCAAAAGCATATGAAGAATCAGTAAAATTTATATCTAAAAAAATGCATTGCAAAAAAGAAATAAAAGAATTTTTAAGTAAAAACTCTTATAATTCACATATAATAGACGCAGTTATTAAAAGATTAGAAGAAAATAATCTAATAAATGAAGAAAATTACGTTAAATCATATATAAATGATAAAATAAATCTTACTAAAGATGGCCCAAATAAAATAAGGGATGATCTTGAGAAAAAAGGTATTAATCCAAATATAATATATATGATTCTTGATGAAATAGATAAAGAAGTAATAAATGATAAAATAAGAAGATATATTGAAAAAAGAAAAAAATTGAATACAAAATATAGCACAAAAATGATGAATAATAAAATTACACAAGAATTATTAAATTTAGGTTTTGATTTAGATGCAATTTTAACGTATATAGATGATGGAGCACAGGATGATGGCGAATTGATAAAGAAAGAATTTAATAAAGCGAAATTAAGGTATTCCAAAAAGTATACGGGAATTGAATTAAATCAAAAAATAAAAGCTTATCTTTACAGTAAGGGATTTAGTATATCAGATATAAATAATATAATATCAAGTGAGTCAAAATAATACAAAAATTGACAATATATTACCTTTGTGTTAACATAACAGGCATTAAGAAGAGAGGTTTGTAATATGCATTTTAATAAAAAAAACATGTTAGAACTAAGAAAATTAACTTTAGACGAATTGTGTACATATTATATGGAATTAAGAAAATACAAGTATGACAGTGGTATTTCATTAAAGGGTATCGAAATAAGAAAAAAAATTCACAAATTATTGCTAACAATAGTAAAAATTGATAGATTGATTGCTAAAGAAACAGTTACTGTAATTTCAGACGATAGAATTAAAAATGAGAATCCTAAAATTTATGCATGTACACATATTGGTGGGAATGATATCCAAAGAACTTTCGAAGCAATAAAAGAGCCAGCATACCTTTTTTTAGGAGATCCAAGGGGAATATATAGAGATGCTTCAGGACTTTTACTATTTTTGAATGGTGTTATTTGTTTAGAAACAAATAACAAGGAAGATCGATACATTGCTAGTCAAAGAGCGGTAGAACTATTAACTGCTGGAGGCAATTTATTAATATATCCTGAAGGGGCATGGAATGTAACGGACAATTTACCAGTTATGAAGTTATATAAAGGCGCTGTTAGAATGGCAAGAGAAACAGGTGCTGATATAATACCAGTAGCTATTGAGCAATATGAAAACGACTTTTTTGTCGCCATTGGTAAAAATATTTCAATGAATAACTACAATGCATTTACAATTGAAGAATTAAACAATGAATTGAGAGATGCAATGGCATCACAAAAGTGGAAAATTTGGGAATCAATTTCAAAATGTAAGAAATATGCTGGCATACCAATGTCATCATCAGAATTTAAACAAGGAATAATAGATAAATGTGAATATGGTTTTACATTAGAAGATGTTTATAACACAATGTATAAAGATCGTAATGAGGTAAGTGAAGAAGAGGTATTTTCTTTTATAAAAAAACTAAAATATTAAAATTATAAACATTTGTAAATAAAAATTAAAAATAAGTATATTATAATATACTTATTTTTTTATAATTAAGTATTATTTTATATGTTATAATCTAATAGAGAATAGGAGAAGATTATGGAAACTTTGTTATTACCTGTGGTTGCATTATTGCTTGCAATTTTAATTTTAATTGTTTATTTTGGAAAGAAGAAAATTCATAATGAAGAGACAAGAATATATTCAAAGATGTTAATAGTCAACTTTATATATGCATTATTAGCAATATTTATTTTTATATACGCAAAAACGATTGGTAACGAGCAAATTATTGCATTATTACAAAAAATATACATGATTTCAATGCTATTATTAATTGTTTACATAAATTTATACAATATGTCATTAATAAAAATAAAAAATAAAAAAATGATATATCATTCTATAACAATTACATTTTGTATCATTGCGATATTAATATTTATAGCACCACTATCAGTAATAAATGTTGCAAATATAATAGATGGATACGGTCTATCATATAATATAACTTTAGCATCTACAATTATATACCTATTAATGATAGTAATATCATCAGTAATCATTTTTATTAAAAATAAAGATAAATTTGTAAAAGACATTCCATTTATATGCCTAATATTTATGTATATAATAGGACTTATTATTAGAAAATACTTTCCATCAGTTATGTTTGAAAATTTCTTTTTTACATTTATGTTATTAATTATGTATTTTACAATAGAAAATCCAGATATGAAGATGTTACAAGAAATAAAACAGTCAAAAGAATTTGCTGAACAAGCAAATAATGAAAAAGCGATGTTTTTATATAATATGTCACAGGAAATTAAAAATCAAGTTAAATCAATAGAAAACATGTGTGAAGAACTACTACCTTTGCAAGATATAAATGAAATTATAAATGGAATAAAAGACATAAAGTTTACTGCAAGAAAATTATCGGGTACAATCAATGGTGTACTTGATATACCAAGTACAATGGCGTCTAACATAGAAATTAAAAACGCAAGATATAATGCAAAAATATTATTTAAAGAAATAATTAGTATAACTAAAGTAAATATAAAAGATAAAAATCTTGAGTTTAGGGTAGATATAGATGACGCTATTCCGGAATATTTGATAGGAGATTCAATCAGATTAAAACAAGTAATAAATACAATAATGAATAATGCTATTAAACATACAGATAAAGGTTTTATTGAATTCAATGTAAATACAGTAATAAAGCATGATATATGTAGATTTATTATGACAATAGAAGATTCTGGAAAGGGAATAGAATCTAAAAAGTTAGAGACTTTATTCTACAATACAGATGATGAATTAGATGAAGACGGAATATTAAAAGCAGATAGTACAAAAGAAAATTTATCAGTAATAAAAATATTAACAAATTTAATTGGTGGAACAGTAATAGTAAATAGTGAACTTGGAAAAGGTTCTAAATTTACAGTGGTGTTGGA
>CAKPCJ010000038.1 GCA_934141575.1 uncultured Bacilli bacterium | reverse complement strand
AGCTAATAGTGATAAAAAGAAAAATACGTAATAAATTTACGTATTTTTTAGTTTCTATGTAACTTTTTTACTATTGTTCAGTTTTCTCAATTGCTTCAACTGGGCAACTATCAATTGCCATTTCTACGTCATCTTTATTTTCTTCTGTTATTTTATTATTATCTGCTTTTGCAAGTCCATCATCGTCAAAAGAAAAAACATCTTCTGCAATGTTAGTACATGCTCCACAACCTATACAAGTATCCTTTTTTACTGTAATTTTCATAATTATTCCTCCTTATTGTTAATTATACGTATAAATTTTTAAAAAATCAATCTTATAAAATTGCAAAATGCTTTTATAATTTTACAAAATATGATATTATGTAGTTAATAGTAGGTGATTGCATTGCAAACAAGAGTTAGTAGACATAATTATGATGAAGAAATTTTGGATGTTGGTGGAAGAACAAGAAAAAATGCTGATTTGTATAAAAAAGATTATAATACTGATAAAATTGTTATTCCAAAAATTTCTAATGGTAGGGAATTGGATGAAGATGAGTTTGAAAAGATAATAAATCAGAGTAAAACTCGTTCTATGAAGGCAATAACTCCAAAGGAAGTAGAAAATTATACAGAAACTAAAAAGGAAGAAAAAATTTATGATATAAATAGTGTATTAGAAAAGGCAAAACAAAGAAGAAAAGAGACGAATTCTAACCATTATAAAGTGCCACATTTTGAAGAATATGTTCCTATAGAGGAAGAACAAAGTGAAATATCAGAGGATATAGATTTGCTTTCTGACCTTATGGGAGGAGATAATACTGTGGTTACACCTAAACTTATTGATGACACTATAATAGATGATGAAACAGATACAAGTACAAAGATAGATAATTCCTTTTATAGTAAATCTTTGAAATTTGAAAGAAAAGATTTTGATGATAGTGGTTCTAATACTAAACAAAAATCAAAAAAACATTCTAAAGCACAAGTTATAATTACTGTAGCAATAGTTATTTTACTTATAATAGCGGTTGTACTTGGAATATTGATATTGGGGAAAATTAAATTCTAGATTACTTATAACTTATAAGTAATTTTTTTTTGCGTATTATTAATTAGGTGGTAATATTGCAAAATAAGGGAGCCAAAGTTAAGTTTTTACTATATACAATTTTAATAGGATTAATCTCGGCTTTTCTTTTAATATTTCATTTTAGTAAAAATACATTTTCTACTTTAATGACGTATGCTGAAGCTGAGGCTAATAAATTAGTAAGTACTATTATTAATAAGATAGTGTTAGAAGAAATTGCTTCTAAAGTTGATTTTGATCAACTATTTCAGGTTACAAAAGATAAAAATGGAGAAATACAAACCGTTGATTTTGATTCTTTAGCTGTTAATAGTATATTAAGTTTTGTGACTAATTCTGTTGAAGAAAATTTGGGTTATATGGAGTCAGGAAATTTAGAGTTTATGAATTCAATAAATTTAGAATATAAACCTAGTCCTGATGAAATAAATAGAGGAATAGTAGCGGTAATACCTTTAGGTGTGTCACTAAAAAATCATTTTTTTTCAAATCTTGGGCCAAAAATTCCAGTGAAACTTAGGTATGTTGGTTCAGTTTCGACTAATCTTACAACAAATATTAAAGATTATGGAATTAATAATGCTTTAATAGAATTGAGTATTCATATAATGGTTGTTGAACAAGTTAATATACCATTTAATTCAAAAAAAATAATTGTAGAAAATGATATTCCCATTGCCCTAAAAGTTATACAGGGGAAAGTACCAACATATTATGGAAATGCTTTTTCCAAATCAAGTCCTATTTTTTCAACAAATATAGATAAATAATTAATATTGTGGTATTATATAATTGGTGGAGTGTATGAGTAAAAAATTGAATATAAAGAGAATAATCTTATGTGTAATAATTATTGCTTTAGTAATCTATCTTATTGTCAATTTAGTACTTAAATTATTTAAGAGCTCTGATTCTAAGGCTGATGTTTATGTGGCCTCTATTACTACATCTGCCAAATTATATGATGATCAATATAATGAAAGCATTGATATAATTAGAGGTACTAAAATAACAATTAATAAGAAAAAAAAGACTGTGTACAACGAAAATGAATATTATCCAGTTTCGTATAATGGTAAAGAATATTTTATTTTGAAAGATAATGTATCAGATGATATTTCTAGTGTTGCGTTAGAAAAAAATTTATATATTAGAACAAGCTGTACTGTTTATAGTGATTATGAGAGAGGTTCTATATTAGGACTTGCTAATAAGGGCGAACATTATGAAATAATTGGCTATGATAGTGTAGATCAATCAGGACTAGTGAATTTATATAAAATTAAATATAACGATAGTGAAGGCTACATTTATAGAAAATATGTTGTTTATGATGAAGCAACCTCACTTTTAAAATATGATACTGGTACTGTTCACAGTGATAGAGGCAATAAATATGGAGGGGGAGATGCTGGAGATTTAGATTATTACCCTGTTGAAAAAGTTAAATTTGAAAATAATAAGATGCCAGAAAAAGTGTATGCATTGTATTTGAATGGTTCTAAGGAAGTAATATCAAATATAGATAAGTATATAAATTTGGCTAAGGATACTAAAATAAATGCATTTGTAATTGATATTAAAGATAATGAAGCTCCAAGGTATGCTTCTGATATAATGAAGGCATATTCTAAAACCAATTATGAGAGGGCATCAAATTCTGTTGAAAGTTATAGTAGCGCTATTTCAAAACTTAGGGATGCAGGTTTTTATGTAATTGGTAGAATAACTGTTTTTAAAGATAAATATTATGCTTTGGATAACCCTGAAACGGCAATTGCGGATACTAGAACGAACAATCCATTTTTGTATTCTAATACTTATTGGCCTAGTCCGTATAATAGAAAGGTTTGGGAATTTAATGTTGAATTGGCTAAGGAAGCTGTGTCATTGATGCATTTTAATGAAATACAATTTGATTATGTAAGATTTCCTGATAGAACAATTTCGTATGAGAGACAAGGACTAATGGATTTTAAAAATACTTATGGCGAATCTAAGGCGCAAGCTATTCAAAGATTTTTAATGTATGCTTGTGATGAATTACACAAACTTAATGTGTATGTTAGTGCTGATGTATTCGGCGAATCTGCTCATACGTATGTAACGGCATATGGTCAATATTGGCCTGCGATTAGCAATGTTGTTGATGTAATAAGTGCTATGCCATATCCAGATCATTTTAATCAATATGAATATGGGTTTAAAAAATCTGTTTGGACAATGCCATATGATATTTTAAATTATTGGGGAAAAAATTATGCAGCAAAGAGGCAATCGGAAATACCAACTCCAGCAATAGCTAGAACTTGGATACAAGCTTATAATGTAATTAGGGCTCAAGATAAAATAGCGTATAACTCTCCAGAAATAGAAAATGAAATTAAAGGTTTGTTTGATGCCGGATTAACTGGTGGGTATATGGCGTGGAATTCGTCTTCGAGTTTAGAAAAATATAATATGCAAAAGGATGCGTATTCTAAGGAGTATTGATATGGAAAAGATAATGTTAAATAATGTTGAATTTGAACTTATAGAGAATAATAAAAATACTTATTCAAAAGAAATAATTGAAAAGTTATATACGCCGTACTTTGATTCATATGATTATATACTTGGAGATAGGGCTTATGGAAAAATTAGATTGAAAGGATTTTGTGATAAAAGTAACAAAAATTTTAATGAAATTAATGATATTAATACTATGAAAAATTACTTAAAAACTTATTGTGCGCGAGATTGTGGATATTTTATTTTAAAAAAGACTATTCAAAATTAAAATTGTATGATATAATGTACAAGAATAGACGAAGAATATGGAGGGAAAAATATGAATATGGAGACTGTTAAAGTTTTAAACGCCTCTGGAATTGAATCTTCTGGTGAAGTATTAAACGAATTTGTTCTTCAAGAAACTGGGAAAAATTATGTTGTGTATACTTTGAATGAAGAAAATGAAAGCGGTATGATAAAAATATATGTTGCGGAGAAAGCAGCGGATGGTTCTTTAAAAGGAATAACATCGGATGATGAGTGGGTTAAGTTAAAACAAACTTTAAAAGAAAAGGCTAGAGGTGAGTAATATGGATCAAGGAATGAATTTTCAAAATGTACAACCAAATGGGGGATTTTCATTTGGTATGCAATCAACTTCAAATGTTCCATCGACTACTGAACATAGAAGTGTGTTAGTTAGTAGAAAGTTTATTAATGGCTTAGTTACTAATTATAATAAGGCTAAAAGTAGTGTAGAAAATACTTACAGTGCTCCAAAATTTGAGACTCCAGCTTTTGAAGCACCAAAGTTTGAAATGCCTAAATTTGATTTCAATAAGGAATTACAATCTGAGCCTGTTGCTCCTGCTGCAGAACCAGAAATTCCTAGATTTGACTTTTCTTCATTGACTAAGAATGTTGGACAAGTATCAGAACCTAAGGCAGAAGTTAAAGAAGCGGTAACTCCTGTTACTACAAATGATGATAATACTTCAGATGAAGGAACTGCTATTAACATTTCTAATTATAATAATTTTGATGCTGTTTCAAATGAAGAATTATTAACTAAGTATGCTAATATAGATGGTATTAGTACTGAAACAATGCTATTTGAAGTTCAAAATACACTTAATTCATTAGCTAATATGGTTAGTGTATTAACTCAACAAAGAACTGATTTAATGGCACAACAAGAAGAAATTGCAGATGCTAATGAAGCATTAGACAAACGTGAAGAAGCTATTGAATTGAAAGAAAGATCTGTTGAAGAAGCAGAATTGGCTAATGAAACTCAAAGACAAGAAATAGAAAAACTTGCAGCTGATAATGCAAGACAATTATCTGAAAGGACTCTTGCTTTAAAAGCTAAAGCTCAAGAATTAGAAGATAAAGAAAGAGCATATCAAAATAGAGTTGAAGAATTAAATAAGGAAGTTGCTAAGAACGTTGAAAATGCTAAAAGTCTTAAAAAACGTGCTGAAGAACTTAATGCAAAAGAAGCAGAACTTGATAAGTTATCAGTTGAATTAAAGGGTAGATTAAACAATTTAGTTGATGCTGAAAACAAATTTAAAATAATAGTTAAAGAATTTAATGATACTGTTAATTTCAATAATACTTTAAATTCAATTGCTTCTCCTGTGAAACAATTAAAAAAAGAATTGAATGATGAAAAAGCTGCATAAGCTTTTTTTTTATTATTTTATATTTTATTTGAATATATAAAAAAAGTATGTTATAATTTATACATAATAGTGGAGGGGTCCTAAATGAAAATTAATGTTATTGATGATAAGGGTATTGAGAAGAATGCTAATATCATCACTTCTTTTAGATTGTATAAAAAGAAATATATAATATATACTTTTAATGAAGAGGATGATTCTAATTCTGTTAGAATATATATATCTGAATTACGAATTAAACCTAACCGTTTCTCATTTAATAATATTTTGAATAATGATGAATGGGATCTTATCAAAGAATTGATGAGAGAAATGGCTAAAGGTGTTGAAAATATTGAGTATGTGTTATCAAATTATGATGTTGAAGTTGTAAATGTTGAAGATTTGGTAAAAAATAATGAATACACATTGGCTACTATTAGGGATAGTAAAATTGTAAAGGTGAGTCCTAAATTTATAAGTGGTCTATATACTACTTATAAAGAGTTACTTAACAACTTAAAAATCGAGGAAGAACAAAATACAACACCATCTGGTATTGTGGAACCAACAATTTCTCCTGTAGTTGATGAGGAAAAAATAAATAGTTCTATATCTGATGATAGTGCTGCTCAAAAAATGAAAGATATTTGGGAATATAGTTCTATGCTTCAAAAGAAAATAGCTAAAGATATGGAAACACTTAATAGTAAGGTTGTTAAATTAGATGGAGAACGTTACTATGTAAAGGTTAAAGACCCACTTTATCTAAAAGAAAAATTGGATTTAAAAGGTAATATTAATGATAAATTAAGCCCTTTACCAGATGAAGAATTATTGAAGGAATTAGAACCTGTTAATGTATTAGAAGGTAATGTAGGTGTTGAAAATAATCAATCTTTATTTAATCAACTAGAAAAAGAACTTTCTGGAATTAATGATAATTTTAATAAAATTGTGGTTAAAAACCAAGAGAAGAAGGCAAAACTTGCTAGTGAAATAGAAAAAAGATTACAAGATGTGGCTGCTAAGGAGAAAGAAATCAATGCTCTTGAGGAAAAATTATTGAAAAAAGAAGAGAAATTAAATAAGAGAGAAGAGGAATTACGAATTGCTAATTCAAGACTTGAAGAGAATGTAAGAGCATTAACTAAATATGCAAATATGGTTAATTCGGTTATTCTTAAAAAGGGTGAGGAAGAAGATTAGTTCTTCTTTTTATTTTACTTTCATATAATTACTTGAGGAGATTATATGGAAAATGCAATTAAATATTATTATAGTATTAGTCCTTTAAATTTGCAGAAGTTAGATAATGGTTATATATTTGATAGTGATTGTGAGAAATATTATTTAGAATTGTCTAATTTTGATGAGAAAAGATTAAAAGAAGTTTATGAACTTAATAGGCTGATGATTAGTAATAATATTTTAGTGCATGAAATTATATTAAATAGTTTCAAACAGCTTGTTACAATTATAGATGATAAACCATATGTTTTGATGAGAATCAACGTTAATTTAGATAAAAAAATTGATTTGAAAGATATATCATATTTTCAGTATTCAAGTAAATTTTTGATAAATGAGAAGGGTAGTGCTCCGATACCTTGGAATATTAAATGGTCAAAAAAAATAGACCATTATGAACAACAAGCAACCGAAATAGGTAAAAGATACCCTATTGCTATGGAGGCTTTTAATTATTTTGTTGGAATTGCTGAAAATGCAGTAATGTATGTAAATGAATTTAGTACTTCATCGCCAACATTATCTTATTGCCATATAAGGCCAATAACTAATGCTCTTGAGTTTTATAATCCCTTTAATTTGATAATTGATTATAAAGTAAGGGATGTTAGTGAATATTTAAAATTTAAATTTTTTTATGAAGATTTTGATTTTAATGAGTTTTCTAAGTATTTGTATAATAGTAATTTAACTGGTGTTGATATTCAGTATTTTTATGCTAGGATGTTATTTCCAACGTATTTTTTTGATGTTTTTGAACAGGTTATGGAGACAAAGATTGATGAAAAAAAGATTTCATATATTGTAAAAAAAATAAGTGATTATGAGTCACTTATTCGTAATTTATACTATTTTTTAAACAAATATGTTAATTTAGATAAAATTGATTGGTTAATTAGAAATTAATCTATTTTTACAACTTCTATAACTTCTGGTATTTCAGAAGTTAATGCTGCTTCTACCCCATCTTTTAAAGTATCATCGAGAAGCATACAATTATTGCACGCTCCATGTACTCTTACGTACACTTTACCATCCTCATATTTTACAAATTCTATATCTCCACCATCATTTATTAGGTAAGGTCTTAATTTTTCAATTACTTCTATTATTTTTCCTTCAATATTATTCATTTTAATCACCTAGATAAATTATACCTTTTATTAATATTACAGTAAAGAATTATTTATCTTTTTCTGTATTTATGTTATAATTTCTATTGAGGTGTTAGTATGCCAGTTTATAAAAATGGAGATATAACTAAAGCAAATGTTACAGATATAAAGCCTTATGGTGCATTTGTAACATTAGATGATAAATATAGTGGTCTTATACATATTTCTGAAATAACTGACGGATATGTTAGAAATATAGGTGATTATGTCAGTGTAGGAGATGTATTAGATGTTAAGGTAATAGATGTTGATGAAGAAAAACATCAAATAAGATTGAGTATTAAAGATACTTTAGGTAAGAGTAAACGTGCTAAAATTAAAGAAACAAAATTAGGGTTTAAACCATTAAAAGATAATTTAGATATGTGGATAAATGAGAAAATAAGTGAAATAGATAGTATAGATAAAAATAATAAATAAAAATTTAATATTTGTATTGACATATTTTTATATTAATGATATATTTATTAAGTCCAAAGCATTTCGGGCGATTAGCTCAGTTGGTTAGAGCATCTGCCTTACAAGCAGGGGGTCGGGAGTTCGAGTCTCTCATCGCCCACCATTATTTATGTTTGTGCCGAAATAGCTCAATTGGTAGAGCAACTGACTTGTAATCAGTAGGTTACGGGTTCAATTCCTGTTTTC
>CAKPCJ010000037.1 GCA_934141575.1 uncultured Bacilli bacterium | reverse complement strand
AGAAGATATTAAGAATAAAATATAATTTAAAAATAGTAAAAGATAATCCAATGATATTAAAGAAATTTTATTAAAAATAAAACACTATCTAACATTCACTTGTTAAATAGTGTTTTTATGTCTTTAAATTCATATTATCTATCCTTATCTATTATTATAGTTTAATGAATTGTAAGCAAATCTTTTTGCATAGTCATTTATACCAGATTCAATAAATACTTGTACTGGATTTTTACGTCCTTGTAGTATTAAAGACAAATCGTTGCCAAGTTTATAGTAACTAGCTAATTCCCATGTTAACATTACATATTGCATATTATCCCTCCTTTCTTAAATACAAAAAAATCATCATATACAAATACGATGATTGGAGACAAAATATAAAAAATAAAATTAAATAAATTGTCTCCTTTCCTTTAGTGTTTGTATATTTACTTTTGTATTTAAGAAGATTATAACACTTAATACTGATAGTGTCAAAACACTAGTTAGGAGTAAATTCTTTGTCCAGCAAGCACTGAATTTGTACTCCCATACGAAATTCTTTTGTGGGAATACTCCCAAACCCTTGATTAAATTAATTAAATAGTTTATACTTATAGTAAGTAAATAAATTTATTTACTTACTATAATAAAGAGGTGGTTTATTTGAACGAGGAAAAATTTGGAAGTTATTTTCAATTAATTAGAAAGTCAAAAAATATAACCCAGGTAGAAGTGGCGAATTATGTGAAAAGAAATAAAATGACTATAAGTTTGATAGAAAATGATAAAAATGAACCTCCGAGCGGAGAATTATTAAGAAATATGATTGAAAGCTTATCTTTAGATGATCAAGTTCAGATAAGAAAATTATATTTGCTTGCATCAAGAAAGAGAAAAATGTTACCTGCTGATATTGAAGATTATTTTTTTTCAAATGAAGAAATATATAATTCAATTGTAAGAGGTATGAAAAATAATAAAAAGAATGAAGATTGGGGAAAAATATTTAGATAGAGGTAGTAAATATGAGTAATATAACAAAAATAGTAAACGAAAAAGCAAATCTCATATGGAGTGTTGCAGATAAATTAACAGGGATATATAAACCACATGAATATGGAGATGTTATTCTACCATTAACAGTCTTAAAAAGATTTGATTCTGTGCTTTCTGATACAAAATCAAAAGTATTAGAAGCAAGTAAAAAGTTTCCTGAAACTTTTGCACAAAGAGATTTTATTTTAAAAGAAACTTCTGGTCAAAATTTTTATAATACAAGTGAATATGATTTCAAGAAATTATTAGATGATCCAGCAAATATTGAAATAAATTTTTATAATTACATTAATGGATATTCAAAAGAAGTTATAGATATTATTGAAAATTTTGATTTAAAAAGACATATTGAAAAAATGGCAAATAATAATATTTTATATACAGTAATAGAAGCATTTAATCAAAAAAATGCAAATCTACATCCAAATGAAGTTTCTAATATAGAAATGGGATATATTTTTGAAGAAATAATTAGAAGATTTTCAGAAGCACATAATGAAGAAGCAGGACAGCATTATACTCCAAGAGAAGTAATTGAATTAATGGTTAATATTGTTTTTGAAGATCAAAGTGATTTAGCAGATAGTTCTAAAATTAAAACAGTATATGATGGTGCCTGTGGCACAGGTGGAATTTTATCTGCTAGTATGGAATATGCATCTAAATTAAATAGTTCTTCAAAAATGATTGTTTATGGACAAGAAATAAATGATCAAACTTATGCTATTTGTAAAGCTGATATGCTTATAAAGGGAGAAGATTCTAATAACATAAGAAAAGGTAATACACTATCTGATGATAAATTTCCAGGAGATAAATTTGATTTTATAATGATGAATCCGCCATTTGGACGTGAATGGAAAAGAGAAAAAACAGTGGTTGAAGCAGAAGCAAAAAAAGGCGTAGAAGGAAGATTCCCAGCAGGGACTCCAGCTATATCAGATAGTCAATTATTATTCTTACAAAATGCAGTATCTAAAATGAAACCAGAAGGTTCTAAAATAGCAATAATACATAATGGTTCAGCATTATTCAAAGGAGACGCAGGTTCAGGAGAATCTGAAATAAGAAGATATGTAATTGAAAATGATTTGTTAGATTGCATTATTCAATTACCTAACGATTTATTCTATAATACTGGAATTGCAACATATATTTGGGTTTTAAACAATAAAAAGCCAGAACATAGACAAGGAAAAGTACAGTTAATTAATGCTAGCGAATATTACAACAAAATGCGTAAAAATTTAGGTAATAAACGTAATGAAATGTCAAAGAAACATATAGATGAAATTACAAAAATATATGGTGATTTTGTTGAGTCTGATGTTTCTAAAATATACGAAAATGATTTCTTTGGTTATAGAAAGGTTACAGTTCTTCAAGCACAAGTTGATGAAGGTGGTAATAAAAAGACAAATAAAAAAGGAGAATTTATTCAAGACAAAGAAAAAGGAACAGATACAGAAACTATACCTTTGCAAGAAGACATACATGAGTATATGGAAAGAGAAGTATTACCTTTTGCACCTAATTCATATATAGATAACTCTAAAACTAAAATAGGTTATGAAATTTCATTTACTAAATACTTTTACAAATATCAAGAACCAAGATCTACAAAAGAAATTATGGCTGAAATATTAGAACTTGATAAAAAATTAGACGGTGTATTAAAGGAGATTTCAGATGAGTAGAGAATTAGTTGATAGTAATATAGAATGGTTAGGAAAAATTCCAAATAACTGGAGTATTAAACCATTAAAAAGAGTCATTATTGAAAGAAATGAATTAAATAAAAATGAAAAAGAATCTTTTTTACTTTCGTTAACTATTCAAGACGGTGTAATTCCATATTCTGAAAAGACAGGTGGGGGTAATAAGGCAAAAGAAGATATTAGTAAATATAAAATTGTGAAAAAAAATGATATTGTAATTAATAGCATGAATGTTGTGGTTGGTGCTGCTGGAATTTCAAAATATAATGGACTAGTAAGTCCTGTATATTACATTTTTTCAGAAACTAGTAAATCTTGTGCTAGATTTTATAATTATATGTTTTTGAATCAAACCTTTGAAAATCATTTATTTGGTTTAGGAAATGGAATACTAGTAAAAATAAATGAAGATAATGGAAAAATGAACACTATAAGAAAAAAAATACCTATCGAAAAACTTAATAATGAATATATACCTGTACCTTCTAAAGATGAGCAAATAAAAATTGCAAATTATCTTGATAAAAAAGTGGAATTAATAGATGAAACTATTGCAAATAACAAAAAAGAAATAGAGTTATTAGAAGAATATAAACAAAGTTCAATTAATAATGAATTAGACAATGAAAACTGGAGAAAAGCTAGAATAAAAAACACTTCATATCTAAAAGGAAGAATAGGTTGGCAAGGTCTAACAACAAGTGATTATAGAGATGAGGGAGCATATTTGATAACTGGAACTGATTTTGAAAATGGTACAATTAATTGGGATAAGTGTGTGCATATTAGTGAAGAAAGATATGAGGAAGATAACAACATTCATATTAAAGAGGGAGATTTGTTAATTACAAAAGATGGTACAATTGGGAAATTGGCAATTATAGATAAGTTATTAGGTAAAACGACACTAAATAGTGGAGTGATGCTGATTAGATCAAATAACGATAGTATTTGTTATGATAATAATTACTTATATTATGTTTTGAAGTCAGATATTTTTTGGAATTGGTATGAAAGTAATCAAAAAGGAAATTCAACAATTAGGCACTTATATCAAGAACAATTTTATAATTTTAAATACCCTCTTCCTGAATTAAATATTCAAAGAAAAATTGTAAAATATTTGGATAAGAAAATCTCAAATATTAATAAGGTAATTAAATATCGCCAACAAATTATAGAAAATTTAGAAGAATATAAAAAGTCATTAATATATGAAGCAGTAACTGGAAAGATAGAGGTGTAGTAAATGTCAGAAAATATAAAAGAAGTTAATTTTGAAGAAAAAATCGAAGAATATTTAACTACACAAGGTGGTTATATAAAAAGTAACGAACTTGGATATGATTCTTTAAAAGGGTATAAGCCAGATAGTTTGATTAAGTTTATTAAAAATACGCAAGAAAAAAATTGGAATAAATTAATTAAAATTCATGGTGATATAACAGAAGAATATTTTTTAAAAATGGTAGAAAAACAAATAAAAGAATTTGGACTTTTAGAAACATTAAGAGGAAAAATAAAATTAAATGGATTAGAGTTCAAATTAATTTATTTTAAACCAGAAACAAGTATTAATTATGATATAGTAAATTTGCATGCTAAAAATATTTGTGAATGTGTTAGACAATTGCATTATTCAGTTAATAATAACAATAGTCTTGATACCGTATTATTCATTAATGGTTTTCCATTAGTTACATTAGAATTAAAAAATCAATATACTGGTCAAGATGTAAATAATGCAGTAAGACAATACAAAGAAGATAGAGATTGTAATGAACCAATATTCTTATTTAATGAAAGAAGTTTAGTACATTTTGCAGTAGATTTATTTGAATGCAAAATGACAACAAGGCTTGCAAACAGTAAAACATTTTTCTTGCCATTTAATCAGGGAAGTAATGGTGCTGGTAATGTAGGTGGTGCGGGAAATCCTAATAATGCTAGTGGTTTTGGTACTTCATATTTATGGGAACAAGTCTTAAGAAAAGATGTATTATTTGATATTATTCAAAAGTATATGCATCTTGAATATGATAAAAGTAAATCATGGAAAACAGGTAAGATGATATTTCCAAGATATCATCAATTAGATGTTGTTACTAAAATTGTAGCTGATGTAAAGAAAAATGGTAGTGGTAAAAATTATCTTATTCAGCATAGTGCTGGATCTGGTAAATCTAATTCGATTGCATGGCTTTCATATAGATTATCAAGTTTACACGACATAAATAATAATAAAATATTTGATTCTGTAATAGTAATAACAGATAGAAAAGTATTAGATAATCAATTGCAAGACACAATATATCAATTTGACCATGTTGATGGGACAGTAGAAAAAATAGATAAGAATAAAACATCAAAAGATTTATTAAAAGCAATAAATGATGGAAAGAAAATAATAATCACTACATTGCAAAAATTTCCTCAAATTTATTCGGAAATTGATAGCATTGGAAAGCATTTTGCTGTTATCGTAGATGAAGCACATTCATCACAAACTGGTAGAAGTGCTTCTAAATTAAAAGAAGGTTTAGGAAATACAGAAGAAATATTGGAACAATATGCAAGAGAAGAACTTGCTGAAGAAAATGCTAGACCGGATGAAGATGAAGCATTATTAAAAGAACTTGCTTCACACGGAGTGCATACAAATATGTCATTCTTTGCATTTACTGCAACACCAAAAGAAAAGACATTACAAATATTTGGTACAAAAATGGAAAATGGTAGTTATAGGGCATTTCATAATTATTCAATGCAACAAGCAATAGAAGAAGGATTTATATTAGATGTATTAAAGAATTATATGACTTATAATATGTATTATAAAATTGTAAAAACAGCAGTTAATGATGAAAAATTACAATCATCCAAAGGTATGAAAGCAATAGCAAAATATGAATCTTTACATCCACATAACTTGAGTCAAAAAGCAGCAATTATGATTGAACATTTTTTAAATACTACTCAATATAAAATTAATGGTAAAGCAAAAGCTATGGTAGTTACTTCTTCAAGACTTCATGCTGTAAGATATTTAAAAGAATTTAGAAAATATATTAAAGAACATAACTTAGAAAATGTAGATGTACTTGTTGCGTTTTCTGGCGAAGTGAAAGACGAAGGAGAAGTGTATACAGAGCCAAAATTAAATATTGATTATAAAGGAGATAATAAGGAAATAAAAGAGAATCAATTACCAAAAAGATTTAATACAGACTATAATGTTTTAATTGTTGCTGATAAATATCAAACTGGATTTGATGAACCTTTACTCCATACTATGTTTGTAGATAAACCTTTATCTGGTGTAAAAGCAGTTCAAACTCTATCAAGGTTAAATAGAACTTGTCCTGGGAAAACAGATACATTCGTATTAGATTTTGTTAATTCAGTAGAAGATATTCAAAAAGCGTTTCAACCATATTATCAAGGTACAATTCTTGAAAGTGGAGCAGATCCTAATATAATATATCAAATATATAAAAGAATTGAAGCATTCAGATTATTTAATGAAAATGAGGCTCATGAATTTGCTCAAACATACTATAGTAACGAAGATAATATGGAATTATTAAATCATTATCTTTATCCAGCAAGAACAAAGTTTATGGATATGGAAAAAGAAGATCAGAAAGAATTTAAAAGTGTTTTACAAGCTTTTTTAAGAAGTTATTCATTTATTGTTCAAGTTGTAAGAATGATGGATAAAGATATTCAAGAAAAATATATTTATTGTAAATATTTAAATCAAGTATTACCAAGAGAACACTCAAATGGAGTAAATCTTGATGGAAAAATAGAATTAGAATATTACAGACTTGAAAAAGCTTATGAGGGACCTATTATGCTAGTAAAAGAAGAAGGTGAATTATATTCTGCTACTGGTAACATTGGAAAAACATCAGAAGAGGAAGAGGAAAATTTAAGTACTATTGTTGATAGAATAAATGATAAATATCATACTAAATTTACTAATATGGATAAAGTAATGGAACAAATTACACAAGACTTTGTTGATGATGAAAAGATGGTACAGTTTGCTAAAAATAATGATCCAGAAGAATTTAGAAAAGTATATGATGATGAGTTTAAAAAGAAAGCATTTAAGAGATATCAACAGAATTCAGAAATGTTTGAAAAGATGATGTCAGAAGAAGGATATATGGAAGATTTTATGAAGTCTATGTTTAAATATATTTATGAAAATTTAAAAAATAAATAGTTAATTTTAAAACCATATTTCTTTAATGAAGTATGGTTTTTAGATTCATCAAAAATCAGTTTAAAAAGTACACTAGTGGACATTCTTTGTTTTAAGGAGGCTATATTTTGTATAAAATTAAATTAAATAAAAGAGTAAGTGAAAATTTTAGAGAGACTGTAAATGAATATTTAGATTTTTCTATAAATAAAAAGTATCATGATGATGAAAAAGAAAATGCTTGGAATAGTATATGTGCAATAATGGACAGAATAGATGACTTAGTTATTTATTTAAATGAAAAAGAATTAAATAATGGTAAATGGAAAAGATGTGCATTTGATTTTTTTGAATTTATAGAACAAGCTGCAGTTCTAATTGAATGCATAAATGAAGCATATAAAATATATGGAATAGAATTGCCGAAAAGAAATGATATTTTTAAGCATAAAACATTTAATGAAGATTATATTGAACAAGCCAGGAAAAAAATGAAGAAATTGAAAATAAGTGATAATGATTATTTTGAATATATCAGAGCTTTGAGTTCTGTTCATCCAAGTAAAACTAATAGACATATAGAATTTCAACTAGCAAATTTAGAAGTTAGTCCTTTTGTTGTATGGAAAGATGGGATATATTCATTAGATTCTAGATGTAATGGTGAAATAGTATTAGTAACTTATAGTAACGGTTCAGAACATCTTTTGACTAACAAATCAATTTTTATTAATGAAGTATTTAATTTTGTGAAATTTAAATATCATTCGTTAAATTATTTGTCTAAAAGGGTTAAAAAATATAACGAACAAAATATTAAAATATTAAGGAATACAAAATTAAGGAAAAATGAAGAATTTGATAATTATAGTGAATATTTGGATTATTTAATTGAAGAAAGTAGAAAGAGGTGTTCAAACTTAGAGGATGATATTAAAGAAGTAAAGTCAATTTTAAATTGTACTGGTTTTATAAATGAAAATAAAGCTAAATATACCAAATATTGTAATTCACTAAAATATGCTATAAAAATAACTTGCAGGCAACTACAAAATATGGATTTTAAAGGAAATTCTATATGTGATAATTTACTTTCAAATTTATTGCTAGGAAAAATATATGTAGAAAAACAAGATGATTGTGGTTATTCATATTACCAAAGTAAAATTTTATATCTAAAAGATTGTTATCCAGATGATAATTATTATGGACACATTTGTTATAAAGAACTTTTACCTATTTTTAGCAAATACGTTAATATTTCTGAAAATGATTTATGTAATTATACTAATAATGATTTATATATATTATCTCAAGTTGCAACTTATTTTCATGAATTAGAAAATAAAGGATTAATAAATAAACTCATTCCAAATACTGAGGATTATAGGTAAATTAGAAAATTTATAATAAAAATTAAATGGGAGTACAGAGATGTACTCTTTTTACATGTTTTGTACAATTTATTTTTCTTTTAATTTATTATAAGATGAAAGCACCTAGGGAAAATAATATTTAAAAGTGCACTTTTATTATCTCAAGATATATCTTATATATTG
>CAKPCJ010000036.1 GCA_934141575.1 uncultured Bacilli bacterium | reverse complement strand
CGGTGGAACTGCAATAAAAAGTATACGATTAATAATGGTAGATGAAATATGCAATATAATAAATAATGCAGATAGTAACAATGATTGTACAATGACTAACGCCGATTATGATTCTAATGGCAATAAGAAGTTAATTGAAGCATTTACGAACATACCAGAATGGTTATATTCTACATATTATTGGACAATGACGCCAGGTCTTTCTAACTCTTATTATGTGTATAGCATGCTTACTACTAGTTACTTCAGCACTGGCTATGCACACTATGCTGGTGAGCGTGGTGTCCGCCCAGTGATAGTAACTCTTAAATCTAATATTAAATAATAAAAACACTCGGGTTTAACTTATTCTCGAGTGTTTTTTTCATAATTAATCCAAAATTTTTTCAGTATTTTTAAAATTAAGTTTTACATATTTATTAAGAATATCTTTACCTTTTTCATTTACAATCATCTTAGCAAAATTATCTACTTCAATACCAGCTCCCTTAGGGATGTCATGACCCAGTTGCTTACTCATTTTATCTATTTCATTTAGAAAAATATATCTACTTATTATTGAAGCGCATGCAACACTTGGAACTTGGTCTTCAGCCTTAGTTAAAAATGTAATATTTTTTACTAAATAAGGTGTATCACTAATATATTCATAATATTTATTTTTATTAACAAATTGATCTATTACAATTGAATCTATTTCTAAAGAATTAGAATTAACCAACTTATATAAAACTTTATTATGTAGAATAGATTTAATTTTATTCATGTTAAAGTTATTTTTGTAATATTTATTATAGCTTTCATTATCTAGAATAATGCTTTCATATTTTATTTTTTTTATTATTTTAGGTGCTAATCTTCTTATAGTATTATCATCTATTTTTTTTGAATCTCCAACCTTCAATTCTTGAAGAAAGGGAATGTCGACTTTATTTACATAACATGCCGTAACAACAATAGGTCCAAAGTAATCCCCAGTACCAACTTCATCAGAACCAGCTGTACTTTGGTTAAAATATTTTGTAGTTTTTATTTTTTCATCTTTATCCTTCTTTTTGCTTTCACTTGGAGTTATATCAACTTGCCTTTTATTTAAATGGTACTCCATATCTCTCCATAAAGCTGCATCTATATCTGCACTTATACCTTGGAACATAACTTTACCTGATTCATATAGAGTTATTATTGTATCCGCATCATCTGCTTGAAAAACAGCGTATGGTGGAGTTTTAGGTCTCATTTTATCCTTATAAAAATCTAACATTTTATTCTTTACATTATCGCTTACTTTGAAAACAATATTCATCAAATATCACATCCATAACCATTTTATCATATAATCTTTCTTTTTTTGTAAAAATATAATATAATATTAGTATAATCAGTAGGGAGGAAGAAATGAATCTAATTGATATAATCATAATTATATTTATCCTAATAGGTGGATTAGTAGGATTTAAAAAGGGCTTTTTTAACGAAACTGTTTCATTTGTAGGTTTTTTGCTAGTATTGATACTTTCATTTTTATTCAAAAATAAAATTGCTACATTCTTATGTTTAAATTTTCCATTTTTCTCATTTGGAGGATTATTTACAGGAATAACAATACTTAACATATTACTTTACGAAATAATAGCTTTTGTAATATTGTTAGTAGTATTATCAATAGTATTAAAGTTAGTACTATTTTTAACAAAGGCATTTGAAAAACTTCTTAAATTTACTGTAATACTAGGGATTCCGTCAAAAATATTAGGTTGTCTTGTTGGATTAATAGAGTATTATATAATAGCGTTTATAGCATTATTTTGTTTGAACCAACCAGCATTTTCAAATATAGGAATAAAAGATTCCAAAGTAGCAGATTTTATTCTTCATAAAACACCTGTATTAAATAGAGTAATTGAAGATACTGTTAATGCAGTTGATGAAATATATTCACTTACTGATAGTTATGATGATAAAGATAATAATATGGGATTAAATGAAAAGACATTGGATATACTATTTAAGTACAAACTTGTTGATGTTGAAACTATAGAAAAATTGATAGAAGAAGACAAAATAGATATGAGTATATCTGTGCTAGATAGATATAAGGAGAAATAATATGAGATATTTAGGAAACGAAAAATTAAATGAAGTAATAACTGATGAATTAACAATAGTAGATTTCTTTGCAGAGTGGTGTGGACCTTGCATGATGCTTGGACCAATCCTTGAAGACTTAGAAAACAAAAATAAAAATATTAAAATAATAAAAGTAAATACTGATGAACACGAAGAAGAGGCAAGAAAGTTTGGAATAATGAGCATACCTACATTAATTTTGTTTAAGGACAAAAAAGAAATTGATAAGCGAATAGGCTTTCAACCCTTAGATGAATTAGAAGAATGGATACAAAATAAATAAACCAGAAATTATTCTGGTCTTTTTGTTATAAAACTTGAATTTAATTTATTACACGATAGGCATAGACTATTTAATTTATTGATAAAATCGCAGTTTTGTTCAATGTTGATTTTATATGTTATTATTTCATCAAACTTTTTTTCTATTATTAAACTGTCTTTTAATATGTTGTCAATTAATTTGATTTTTTCATAGCAAAATTTGATTTCTAATATGTAAGATGGAATAAGAATTAATAAATTAACGCATTCAAGTGCTGATTTAACTGATTTTGAATATGCTCTAACTAAACCACCAGCACCCAACTTTATACCTCCAAAATACCTTACAACTACGCACAAAATATTAGTAATTTTATTTTTAATCAAAACATCTAACATTGGGATACCAGCAGTACCACCTGGTTCACCATCATCTGATGATTTCCTTTTTTCTCCAATAATATATGCATAACAGTAATGAGTGGCATCTTTATACTTTAGCCTAATATTTTCTAATATTTGCCTAATACTGTCCTCATCATACACTTTAAATAAACAACAAATAAAGTTAGACTTATTAATTATAATATTATTTGTAACATCATTATTTATTTCATACATATTAATACCTCATTACAATTATAAACTAATATTTTATTATCAACAAGACTTATGGTATAATCAAATTACTTGTGGAGGATTTATGATAGTAGAGTATAATAGCCAATTATTAGAATATTTATTAGAAAATACAAAGGATAAGTCAAAAAACAATATAAAATCCCTTTTGAAAAATGGTCAAGTTCTTGTTAACAATAAAGTTATAACTCAATATAATTATAATTTAAAAAAAGGTCAAAAAATTTCATTTAACTATAATGTGGATAGAGGCAAATCATTGAATATTATCTATGAAGACAAAAACATAATAGTTATTGATAAACCACACGGTCTTCTTACAATAGCAGATGCAAAAGAAAAAGAAAACACAGCATATCACACGGTAAGGGAATATTTAAATAAGAAAAAGAAAAATTCTAAAGTGTTTGTAATACATAGAATTGATAAAGATACGTCTGGTATTGTTATGTTTGCCAAAAATGAAGAAACAAAAAGGCTTTATCAAGATTCTTGGGAAGATATTGTAAAACTAAGAGAATATATAGCAATTGTTTCAGGAACTTTAGATCAAAAAGAAGGAACAATACAAACATACCTAACTGAGAATACAACAGGATTAGTATATTCTACAAAAAAAGGTGGTAAGCTTGCGATTACTAAATATAAGGTATTAAAAGAAAATAAAAAGTATAGTATGCTACAAGTAGATATAGAAACCGGTAGGAAAAACCAAATAAGAGTACACATGAAAGAAATTGGACATCCAATAATTGGAGACAAAAAATATGGAGCTCCATCTAGCCCAATAAATAGACTTGCACTTCATGCATCTTGTTTAAAAATAATTAATCCAATAACAAAAGAGGTTATGACTTTTAAATCAAAACCTCAAAACAAATTTGAAAATCTGTTTAAAAACTAAACACCTCGATTGTCAAACTCTGGTATAAAACTTTCTGAACATGTCTCTCCCTCTTGAATAAAACCATTTTCTATACCTAAATCAATAGCGTAGTTAATTAATTCATCATATTCCTGTTCAGTAACTTTTCTATTTAACTCTTGGTACTTAGATACATGAGGTAAGGGAGTATATTGATTCATAATGCTTATATAAATTTTATCTTTATACGTATCGTATAAATACTTTAGCACATTTTTAGAATCAGATATTAAACCTGGAAGAAGTAGGTGTCTAACAATGACACCTTTTTTCATTATGCCATTTTCATCAAATTCAGCACATCCAACCTGTTTAACCATCTCATCCAATGCCTCACTTGCATATTCAAAATAATTTGGCGCTTTAGAGTATTTATTAGAATACTGATTATCAAAATATTTAAAATCGGGAAGATATATATCTATCAATCCATCTAATAGTTTTATAGTTTCTCTTTTTTCGTAACAACTAGTGTTATAAACAATAGGAATATTTAAACCGTTCTTTTTTGCTATCTTAAGAGCACTTATAATTTGAATTACATAATGAGTAGGGGTTACTAAATTAATATTTAGTGCACCTTTTTCCTGAAGTTCCAAAAAAATTTCTGCTAATCTTTCTACAGTTATTTCTTTACCATGACACTTTGAACTAATGTCAAAATTTTGGCAGAAAACACACTTCAAGTTGCATCCGGAAAAGAATACTGTACCACTACCAGTTTCACCGGAAATACAAGGTTCTTCCCACATATGTAAACTTGCACGGGCAACAACAAGCTTATTGGTCTCACCGCAAAATCCTGCAGTTTGATTTCTATTTACCATACAGTTCCTAGGACATACAGAGCAAATTTCTAACATGATATCACTATCCCTTATTAGTCATACGACCAGTCAATAATAGTTATTATATCATAATATATTTTGAAAGGATGTATAAATATGTATAGAAATTATGTTATGCCAAGAAATTACTATAATAATTATAGACCTACTTACCAAAACAATAATAGATTTATAGGTGGTGGATTTGCCGCACCATTTTTGCTAGGAGGATTAACTGGAGCAGTACTCACACCTTATTTTTATAGACCATATCCTCCATACCAACCATATCCGCCTATGTATCCATATCCACCTAGACCATTTTAAAACGAGATAACTCGTTTTTTTAATTGAATATAGATTAACAGCATGATATAATTAATTATAATGGATGGTGATAATATGGATAACCTTTTTGAAGAGGAAGAAAATAATAAAATAGAAGAAATTGATGAAAGTAAACCTGTTAAAAACAACAGTAATAACAATAAAAAAAATATACTAATAGTTGTTGCCATTAGTATAGCCATAGTACTGGTAATAACTTTAATAATTGTATTAGTTAACATTAGTAGCAAGAATAAGAATAGAGATAATAATAATGATATAGTTGAAAAAGAAAGTGTAACAATTGCTGGAAAAAGTTATACTATATCTGATACCACTGAATTAGTTTTGACAGAAAATAATTTGTCATTAATAGATATAAAAAATATTTCAAAATTAGAAAATTTGAATAAACTTGATATAAAAAATACAACATTAGATGATATATCGTTTATTTCAAATTTAAAGAAACTAAACGTTTTAAAAATAAATGTTAATCCAAAAGTAAGTGATTATTCAGTACTTTCAAATCTTGATAATTTATTTACTTTAGAAATATATGGAAATATTGGTACAACTTCTAATTTATCATCATTTTCAAAATTAAAAAAAGTATCAACTTTGTATTTAACAATGAATAATGAAAGAAATCTTGATTTTTTAAATGATATGACAGGATTATCATTATTATCATTAGATTGTCCTGTGCCACTTTATAATAAAATTTTGAAAATGTTAGAAGAAAAGAAAGTTAAAATAAATACGCATGGAAGTCTTTCAAAAAAGGACACTAATGAAATACCCAAAGTTGAGGACGGAATAATTAAATGGTCTCAATATGATTGTGATAGTACAGAAGTACTAACAATAAATTTAACGAGCGATTACAGCGATGTTACTAAGCTTCAAAATGAACTAAATAAATTGGCAAATTATAAAAATTTGAAAAGTTTAACTATAACAACAGATAACTACCAAACTACATTTTCAATCAATAATTTTAATTTTTTAAAAAATATGAATAAGTTGGAAATATTATCAATTAATTATTTGAATTCTAACGATATAAACTCAATCGGGAATCTAACATCATTAAAAAAACTAAATATAACTAATGGAAATATGGCTAACTCTAAATTCACTAATATATCTAATTTAACAAATTTGACCGAACTAAATTTAAGTATGCAAAATATAACTGATATAACATTTTTGTCAAAATTAGTAAATCTTGAAAAATTATATTTAAATGGAAATAACATAACAAACTTATCTCCAATACAAAACTTAATAAAATTAAAAGAACTTTATATAGGATGTAATAATTCACTAAAAGATTTTAGTGCAATTGAAAGTTTAATAAATTTAAATATAATTATGATGACACCAGAAAAAGTAGACGTTAATATATTCAAAAATCTAACAAAACTAAAAAATATCTATGTTGGAATAGCACTAGAAAATATAGACGAGCTAAAGAAGAACTATCCAAACATAACTATAGAAGAAGTAACTGAGTGTGTTTAGTTAGTGTAAAGTTTGTTAAAAACTATATACTTATATATTTTATATGATATAATAAAAATGTCTAAAGGTATCGGTAAAGATAGTCAAATAAAACCGACTAATTGAGATAATAAGGGAATCTAATTTATAGTATGTGAGTTGTGCTTATCCATTAAGTGCTATAAGAAACCTAATTATTATGATGTGATGCCCACCTGTGAGTTGCAGGTTTTTATCTTAGACTATCGCGACCCTTTGGATTTTTTTGATTACAAAGCAACATTTAAGTTGCTTTTTTTGAATTTATAACATCAAAAAAGTAATGATTTAATATAGTAAATCATTGAAATGTAAAGTTATAACCTGTATAATATAGATTGTAAGATAGGAGGAGAATATGGAGAAAAAGAAGGGTTTTACCCTTATTGAGTTATTAACAGTTATTGCAATATTAGCAGTAATATTATTACTAGCTATGCCTGTAATACTTGGTAATATTAAAAAGGGAAGACAAAAGTCATATGATAATCAAGTATCTTTCTTTATCAACGGGGCTGAAAGATATGCGTTAGAGTATGAATCAAAATTGAAGTGGGAACCATCTGGTATACCTGGAGTAGAAGTAGCACCTGTTACTTTAAAGGATTTAGCAGAGGTAGACATTATTAAATTGCCAGTAATAGATCCACGAGATGGAACAGAATTTCCTGATGATACAATTATAAAGGTATATAAGGATGCAAATGGTAATCTAGATTTTGAATTCATGGATGATTTAAGAATCTATGTTGGAAGAAGACAACAATATATACCGCAGGACTTAGTATATGGTACTAGTTTGATAATGGGAGATGTATATGGACAAAATGGAGAAGAGGATATAACATCAGATATTAAGTATACATGTACATTTAAAGAAGGAAACAGTGAAGAAATTGATGTAGATTGCAATATTTTGGCTAGTACAACTAAGAAATTGGGAGACTACCATATAAGATATACATTAAGTTCAGGAGATAAAAATGTAACGGCATATAGAACAGTAACAGTTGTACAGAGAAAAACACCAGAGATAAAAGTAACACCAGATAATGAAAACATAAGAGTAAAGAGTGCAAGGGTTACAATAATATATCCAAAAGGAGTAAAACAAGCAATATATAGTACACTAGATTTTACAAATAAAACTTATACAGGAAGCTTTGATGTAACTAGGAACCAAATAGTAAAAGCAGATTGTATAGATGAGTATGGATTAAGCTGTAATACAGCAGAGAAGAGAATAATAAATATACAAGTAACACCACCAGTAATAACATCAACAGTAATACCAAATACATTGGTAAATGGATATGGTACAGAAGAAATAGTAGATGTTAAATTTAGAGACAAAAAATTAACAGGAGAATATTTCTATGTAAAAACAACAAAAGAAGGAACAAGTAATATAGCAGTAACCCAATCATGTGGAACAGAAAATGAGCCAAGTGAATGTAAGACAATAGGAGCAACAACAACATTATTGGCAAATACATGGTATAAAGTAAATGGAAATGTCAAAATTACATATTCTAAAACATCAACAAGTAATGATGATAAAATATATGCAGTAATTTCAGATAATATTGCATATAGTGATATCATAAGTTACAAATTAACTAAAATAGATAAAACTGGACCTAAGATAATTTTTTCTAACCAAATTATAAATAGTGATAATATAATATTGGTATATAGTATGATAGATACAGAATCTGATGTCAACGAATCAAGCATAACATGTAAATATGGGACATCAAGTAGCTCGTTAAAACAGAATGCAAAAAATGTTAAATATTATGCATGTACTCTAGAAAATTTAAAGCAAGGAACAACATATTATTATCAAATCTGTGTAAAAGATAAGTTGAATAATGAAACATGTAGTAGGATAGCAAGTACAAAAACAACTACGATAGTAAATCCTGTAATAAAACTTACAAATACACCAGCACAAGCAATAAATGGATATTACAAGAAACAAGTAGCAAATGTAACATTTGA
>CAKPCJ010000035.1 GCA_934141575.1 uncultured Bacilli bacterium | reverse complement strand
ATAAAATACCAAATTATACAAAAAAGATAAAAGAATTATTAAATATAGAAAAACCAAATAGAGACTTGTTATTTACCCTAATAGATAGAATAGAAGCAGATGAAGACAGAAACATAACAATTAAATTTAAATATAAAATACTTGATGATTACACTTTTAAATATATTGATAAGAATCCAATAAGAAATCCCTATGGAAGATGTGGGAAGACTAGCACATAATTGATAAAAATGAGAATATCCATTTCAAAAAAATATTATTTGTAGTATAATATTTTATATAAGAGCGCTAGTACAGGCTTGTTATGAGTTTTGTGCTGGCGTTTTTTTTAGAAGTGGAGGTGAGAATATGTCAGTTGTTGCAGAAGTAAAAGATACAATTATTGATGCAAAGAAAAAGTATGATAAGGAAAAGTATATTTCTGTACTAGAAGAACAAATAGAAAAATTACAATTAGAAATAGAAAGAATGAATACTAAAATATCTATGTTAGAAAAAAATAAATTTACGTTGAATTCTGATCATTTAGAATTATTTAAAGTATTTAAAGATAATAATTATCATTACTATTTAGAAGATATCAGGGAATATGCCAAAAAGGATATTAATTTAGAAATTGCATTAAGTGAATTGATGGATAAAGAATATTTTAAAAAACCAAGTATAATGGCTGTAGGTTCAAAAATGAATTTATCAATACCAGAGGATAAAAAGATTGAATTTCTACAAGCTTTAAAGCAAAGTATTAATAACCACTAGAGCTGTCACCAGGTGGCGATGGCGCTGAAGTAATATATGCACTTAGAAATAGTAGTGGATTATCTGAAGCAATACTTAATTCGCTTGCCCAAGAAGGTCAAAATATAAGAAAATATTATCAACGTAGGTTGCCATCAGATACTTCAAAAGATTATTATTTTATTCACAGATTAACGCCTTCTAACACTGAAACTGTATTAGTAGAGTATGGTTTCTTGGATAGTAAAGGTGATGATGTTAATCAACTTAAAAATGATTGGCAAGATTATGCAGAAGCTGTTGTAAGGGCAATTGCGACTGAAAAAGGTTTAAAATATACACCAGTAGCTGGAAGTAATAGTTATGTAGTACAAAGAGGAGATAGTTTGTATTCAATAGCTAGAAAATATAATACAACTGTTGGTGAATTAATGGATCTTAATAACTTAACGTCAACATCATTACAAGTTGGACAAATACTAAAGCTTCCTAATAGTGAGAATAATGGTACAACTACTCCTAGTAACGAAAACACGTATAAAGTTGTATCGGGGGATAGTTTATATTCAATAGCTAGAAAGTATAATACTACAGTGGATGAACTTAAAAGATTAAATAATTTGACAAGTAATACGTTAAGCATAGGTCAAGTTTTAAAGGTACCAAGTAAAACTACTGAAACACCTGTTGATTATTATACTGTACAGAGAGGAGATAGCTTATATTCAATAGCACAGAAATTTAACACAACTGTTAATGAGTTAATCGCTTTAAATGATCTTACTTCTAATGTGCTACAAATCGGAGATGTTCTCAAAATACCGTCTTCAAATAGTGAAAATGAAAATACTACTGGTTCAACATATAAGGTTGTGTCAGGAGACAGTTTATACTCAATAGCTCAAAAATTTGGAACAACGGTGGATGAATTGAAATCACTTAATAATTTGAGTAGTAATACATTAAGCATAGGTCAAGTATTGGTTTTGCCATCAACTAGCCCTAGTGTAAACTATTACACAGTTCAGAGGGGAGATAGTTTATATTCAATAGCCAAAAAATTTGGAACAACAGTTGATAAATTAAAAACGGCTAATAATCTAGTTAATAATTTGATAAGTATAGGTCAAGAATTAATTATTCCAGCAAAATAAAAAAGCCTTGCTGGCTTTTAATATAATTGTGGACAAACTGCTGATGCTGGTCTATAGAAACAATGATTTTTATATCTTCCAGCAAGGGCTTGATCATACCAAGTGGAAGTGCAGCTTTTGCCTGTTCCCGGCGCATAAAACCACAATGCATGTGTTGCTGGGTAAAAATATTCGCCTCTAACTATTCTTTTTGCTAATTCTAGTTCTTTTGTAGTAGCGCGACTTTCAAATAGTGGTGCACTTGAACCTGAAAATCCGCCTGGATTTTGATATACCATTTGTTCAATGCTTCTTATATTTTTAAAAGTAAGACAGTCACTTATTATTCTATTAGAACCTACATTTCCGACCATTAACATTCCTAGTTCACCTTCACCAACGGCTTCCGCTCTCATTAATCTAGCTAATAGATCTAGTTCTTTTTCAGTATAGTCAAATAACATAATATCACCTCTATAAAATATATGTAAAAAGGATAGTTTTTTGTTGAAAAATTGAAAATGCTATGATATAATTTTTTTGTTAGCCGTTATAGGGGCGTGGTATAATGGTAGCATAGGAGTCTCCAAAACTTTTGATGGGAGTTCGATTCTCTCCGCCCCTGCCAGATTGATAAAAAGCTCGAACTTTTCGAGTTTAAGTAATAAATACTAACTAGGAATAGTTAGTTTTTTTATTTGTAGGGAACGTAAAAGTTAAATGTAAATAAATGCTAAGTAGTAGTGCATTTGTTTTAAAAACAAAAATACATTTTTATTTCTAATACTTCATAAAAAAGCCTATTATCATTATTACTCATAGTTGAGCAAAATGAGATATGGCTTTTTATTATTTATGCAAGCATAATACTTTTCTTACTTGATTTGTTTTTGACATTTCATTTATTGCTTTTTCCCTGGCATTTTTTAATACAGTTATTAATTTATTCATTTCATTATTATAATTTATGCCATATTTTTCAAGAATTTTGTTCATGTCTTCTTGATCTAAAGTTGCTTTTTTGCTTGATAGCTTATAGTCGATTATTTCACATATAAAATCTTCTACTAAGTCAGTATTTTGATTATTATAATTTACTTCTGATTCATAAGTTGAATCAGCAAATGGGCTTGTATTTGGAATAAATTTATCATCTTCAACTGTTCCTAGTTTAATTTTTTTACAATCATTAAATGTATATCCTCCAAAATCAATTAAATAATTGTTATCTTTTAAAGATATAGGTTTTTCTTTAAACATAGAATCAACACGTTTACCTCTTGTGTTTGGAATTTCTTCTGCATCAAAATATATCGTATTATAACTTTTATGTTCTTCAGTACTCAATAAAAATAAAGTACGTGACTTAATTTTGTCATAATAATCTAATTTACATTCTGATTTTTCTTCATATTGAATATGAACTGCATTATAAAAATATTTTTTTCCTAAATATGCAGTAAATAGCATGCCTAATGCATTTCCAAATATGTTGACATCTATCTCAAAATAGCCATTTTTTTCTAGCCATTCTAAAGGGTAATCTTTATAATTCTTTTTTTGCTCATGGCACTTACAAAACTTACCATTTACAATACTTAGATGTGGGGAATAAGGTTTTTCTTCTAATTCTTCAAAATATTTTAATTTTTCTAATTCTTCTTTATTATCTTCTATTACTTCATAGTTAAACACTCTACCACTAACTAAATTTCCATCAGCAGTTGCTAGGGTAATTAAATGATAATCACTATCTTGTAAATTGCTTTGTCCGTCACTACCTTGTCCACAATTCCGTATATATAGCTTATTTTATTGTGTTCATCACGGCCTATTCTAGCTTTAATTGGCAATCCTATATTTTCTTCGCAATAAATTCTATCTAAATAACTTATTTCAAAACTTCCTTTGTATATAATAGTTTAACATAAAATTAATAATTTTATGTTACTTTTTGAGTTATATTATCTTTAATTTTGATTTTTTATTATAATGAATTATTTATTAGTTTATGTGTTTATGATAGAATTATGTTGGTGATGTTATGAAAAAATTGATAGTACTTATTTTATCATTATTTTTACTTACCGGATGTTCAGAGAAAAAGGTTATTGATAGTTATATTTATATAGATATCCCTTCTATAGTTTTTAAAGATTATTTATGGGAGTGTGAAATAAGTAATGATCAAGTTATCCTTTATAAGTCTCAAGAATATATTTCGCATGGCAATACTTTTAATCAAAAGTATATTTTAGAAGCTGTTGATAGTGGAGAAGCTACAATTACTTTTAAATATCTTTCTAATTCCACTCTTGAACTTTTATATACTTTACAATATGCTGTTCGAGTGGATGACAATTTAGATGTTCATGTGATTTCATCAAGTGGTGATTTCAATTATGATATTCCTAAACTTACTTTTGAAAAAAAAGAGTTTAATGCGTATAAATATTTTTTGTATTAAGTATGCTTTATGTATACTTTTTTTGTTGCATTTTTAATTTTATGTGTTATAATCTAAAATGAAAATCATTTTCATATTCGAGGTACCTATGAGAAATAGTTATAATACAAAACAAAAAAATTTGATTTTAGAGTGTCTAATGAATTGCAGAGATAAAAGTTTTACTGTTCTTGAAGTTAAAGATTATTTGCAGCAAAATGGTAGTGTTGTTGGACTTACAACTATTTATAGGTATTTATCTTTTTTAGAAAATGAGGGTATGGTTAAAAAGTTTATTGAATCTAATATTGCCAAATATCAATATATAGATAAGAATGCTTGCAAGTGTCATTTCCATTTAAAGTGTAATATTTGTGGTAAGTTGATACATCTTGAATGTGGCGAAATTAATAATTTAAATCTACATATTATTCAAAAGCATGGTTTTGAGGTTGATAGTAACAAGACAATAATATATGGAGTATGTAAGGAGTGTAGTTCAAAATGAAAAGAAGGTTTATGTTTTTGATTCTTTTTTTATCTTTATTGTTAGTGGGATGTACACCTAATGAAGATATAGATAATGATAAATTAACTATTGTGTCTACTATATTTCCAGGGTATGATTTTGCACGTGCTATTGTTGGAGATAATGCTAATGTAATTATGCTTATTAAACCGGGTACTGAAGTACATTCCTATGATCCTAGTCCAAAAGATATAATAAATATTCAAAAAAGTGATGTTTTTATATATGTTGGCGGAGAGAGTGAAGAATGGGTGAGTGATATATTATCAACTTTAGATATGAAGCATACTAAAGTAGTAAGACTTATGGATTATGTTGATTTATCACTTGAAGAAATAAAAGATGGGATGCAATCTAAGGGAGAATCAAGTGATGAATATGATGAACATATATGGACATCTTTAAGAAACTCTCATAAACTTGTTGAAGCAATATATGACGCTATTTATAGTGTGGATGATAATCCTTTATATTTAGAAAATAAGAATAGTTATTTGTCGAAGATAGATTTGCTTGATAAAAGAGCAAGTGAAATAGTTTTAAATTCTAAAAATAAAACACTTATTTTTGGAGATAGGTTTCCATTTAAATACTTTGTACTTGATTATGGATTAGATTATTATGCTGCCTTTTCTGGATGTTCTAGTGAAACAGAAGCTAGTGCTAAGACAGTTGCTTTTCTTATAGATAAGGTAAGAGCTAATAATATACCGGTTGTATTTTATCTAGAAATGTCTAATCATAAAATAGCTGATGTTATATCTCAAGATACAGGTGCTAAAACATTGATGTTTCACTCCGCACATAATCTTACAAAGGATGAATTTGAGAGTGGTAAAACATATGTTGATATAATGAAACAAAATATTGATAATTTGGAGGAGGCTCTAAAATGATAACAATTAAAAATTTAAGTATTGGTTATGAGAATAAAAGAATTGTCAGTAATTTAAATTTTAAAATAAATCAAGGAGATTACATATGTATTATTGGTCCTAATGGTGCAGGAAAGAGTACATTCGTTAAAACTTTATTGGGGTTGAAAAAAGAATTATCTGGCGAAATAATTTTTGATTCTTCTTTAAAGAGAACAGAGATAGGTTATTTACCACAAGTAAAAAGTATTCAATCTGATTTTCCTGCATCTGTTTATGAAGTAGTTTTGTCTGGATGTTTGAATAAACTAGGATTTAAACCGTTTTATGGTAAAAAATACAAAACTAGAGTAAATGATGTATTAAAGAGATTAAATATAGTTAAATTGAAAGATAAATGTTTTTCTGAATTATCAGGTGGTGAACAGCAGAAGGTTTTATTAGCTAGAGCAATGTGCGCTACTGATAAAATCATTGTTCTAGATGAACCAGTTACTGGTTTGGATCCTAAATCAACTAATGATTTATATAAAAAAATAAGTGAGTTAAATAGAAAAGATAAATTGACCGTTATAATGGTTACTCATGATGTTGATACTTCGTTGGAGTACGCTACTCATATACTTAATATAAATGGTAAACATACTTTTTATGGAACAGCACATGAGTATTTACATGGTGAAAATTGTACTTGTGTAGAAGGAGATGAATTCCATGATACAAGTTTTTAGTGAGATGTTATCCTATGATTTTATCATAAGGGCTATTGTTGTTGGACTACTTGTTTCCCTTTGCGCTTCTTTACTTGGTGTAAGTTTAGTTTTGAAGCGATATTCTATGATAGGTGATGGTCTTTCACATGTTGGATTTGGTGCACTTGGAATAGCTACTGTTCTTAATATAGCGCCTTTAAAACTTGCGTTGCCAGTTGTTATAGTAGTTGCATTTTTGTTACTTAGAATTAGTGAAAATAGCAAGATTAAAGGAGATTCTCTGATTGCTCTTATATCAGCTAGTGCGCTAGCAATTGGCGTTCTTGCTATTTCAGTTAAGTCTGGTGTTAATACTGATATATATAGTTATTTATTTGGAAGTATTTTGGCAATTTCACCTAATGATGTTGTTTTGAGCGTGGTATGTTCTATTATAGTAATACTTATATTTGTATTATTTTATAATAAAATATTTGCCGTAACGTTTGATGAGAATTTTGCACGTGCTTCTGGTATTAAAACTAATATATATAACATGTTGATAGCTATTTTAACAGCTGTTACTATAGTGCTTGGTATGAGAATAATGGGTTCTTTGCTAATATCAAGTTTGATTATATTTCCTTCTCTTACATCAATGCGAATATTTAAAAAGTTTAATTTAGTTGTAATATCAAGTGCAATAATATCTATAGTTTGCTTTTTAGTTGGTATTACGGTTTCTTATGTATTTGGTACTCCGGTTGGAGCGAGTATAGTTATAATTAATTTGATTATATTTATGGTATTTTGGATTGTATCTCTAATTAAAAAGTGATTACTAACTTAATGTTAGTAATTTTTTTATTGACAAAAATATTTAATAGATATACAATTTAACTGTACTAGTACAAGTAGTACAATAATATTCTTAAGTGAATGGAGGATTTTATGATAAAAATTGAAAACTTATCTAAAAAATACGATAGTGAATATGTACTTCAAAATCTTAATTGTACTATAAAAGATAATTGTATTTATGGTTTAGTCGGAGCAAATGGTGCTGGAAAAAGTACTTTGCTTAGATTAATAAATGGAATATTTACTCCTGATAGTGGTTCAATTACAGTTGATGGTGAAGATTCGTTTGATAATCCTATTGTTAAACAAAAATTAGTTTTTGTTCCTGATGATTTGTTTTTTTATCCAAATTATACTTTAATGGATACCGCCAAATTTTATCAAAGTTTGTATAATAATTTTAATATGAGCTATTTGATTGAACTTGCTAATCTTTTACATCTTGATTTGAATAGAAAAATAAATTCATTTTCAAAGGGAATGAAAAGACAGTGCGCAATTATATGTGCTCTTGCGACTTGCGCTGATTATATGTTTTTTGATGAAACGTTTGATGGTATAGATCCGGTTATTAGAAATGTTATAAAAAAAGTGATGGCTAAACAAATGGATGAACAAAAAACTACTATAATAATGACAAGTCATAATTTAAGGGAATTAGAAGATATTTGTGATAATCTTGGATTACTATATAAAGGGGGAATAATTTTTGAAAGTGATATAGATGACCTTAAGACTAACATGTATAAAGTTCAAATATCATTAAAAAAAGATTTTAGTGAAAAGGATTTTGAAAAACTTGATGTATTGAGTTTTAGAAAAGTTGGAAGTGTAGCTACTATAATTATAAATGATGAGGATCAATCTAGTAGAAAAATTCTTGAAGATATGAAACCTATTATTTTAGATTATTTGCCACTTACATTAGAGGAAATATTTATATATGAAATGGAGGCTTTAGGATATGAGTTCAATGAAATTGTTTAATAAAGATTATTTATTTCAAAATATAAAGAAGTCTATTGGACCTTTATCTATATTTGTTTGTATAATACCAATTTTGAATTTTATATACCTTTTATTTAGAGGTTTATCAAGTCCTAGTGGTTATGTATTTAGTTTAGAAGAATTATCCGCTTTTAATTATATTGGAATATATATTCTTCCTTTAATTTTGTCAATATGTTTATTTGGCTATGTGTTTAAAAAGAAGAGTGTAGATTTTGTAAATTCAATGCCTATTAGTAGAGCAACAATATTTTTTACTAATTCTATTGGTGGAATACTTATTCTTATTAGTATGCTACTTGTGAATTCGATTTTAACGTTTATTATTTCATTGTGTTTTTCTAATATTATAGTACCATTGAATTTGTTATTTGATTATTTAATATTTTGGTCTATTTCTTATATATTTGTTTTTATGGTTTCAAATGTAGCAGTTAGTTTATCTGGAAATGCGATTACAAGTATCGTTGTAACAGCACTTTTACTATTTTTGATTCCTTTTTGTACGGATATAATTAGTAGTACTGATAATGCTTTTCAAAATAATGATAGCTATATTAAATGTGCTAGTAATGAATGTATACCTGAAGATTATAGTTGCCATGATAATTCAAAATGTAATTTATATAAGAATATAAATACATATAAATTTACGGGATATGAAAGACATGTTTTAACAAATTATACAACTCCTTATTCACTAATTCATTTAACGCTTTTTGGAACATTTACTTCTTTATTTAGTAAAACATCATTAGTTAAAATGATTATACTTTCAATCTTATATTTCTTTATAGGCGTATATATATTCTCTAGAAGAAAAATGGAGAATTGTGAATTATCATTCAAAAATTTCCATGTACATTCAATTGTAAAA
>CAKPCJ010000034.1 GCA_934141575.1 uncultured Bacilli bacterium | reverse complement strand
AAACCAGGGGAATCAAGAACAATAACAAGTTCATATGGTGATGATTTAACAACAGCGGCTTCTATTTCTTATGAAGTCGTAAGATAAAATGGAAAAAGAAATTATTTAAAAAAATAGTTTCTTTTTTATTATAAGTACAATTTTTGTTCAAATTTTTACCCTTTAGTGTTATAATTAAACATAGGTGGAAATATGGAAAGTATATACGGTAAAACAAAGGAACAATTGGAGACTTTTTTTATAGAAAACGGCGATAAAAAGTTTAGAGCAATTCAGGTTTTTGAGGGGCTGTATAAACAAAGAGTAAAAAAATTTGATGATATAAAGAATATAAGTAATGATGCAAAGAAGCTTTTAAGAGAAAATTTCAATAATGATTATTTGAAAATAATAACAAAACAAAGTGATAAAGATGTTTGGAAATACTTATTTGAACTTAATGACGGAGAAAAAGTTGAAGCTGTTGTAATGAACCATGACTACGGTCTTAGTCTATGTGTATCAACGCAAGTTGGATGCAATATGGGGTGCGTTTTCTGTGAAAGTGGCAGACTAAAAAAAGTAAGAAACCTCGAAACATATGAAATGGTGCTACAATTACTAACTATAGAAGAAGATTTATCTAAAAGAATAAGTAGTGTAGTTTTAATGGGAATTGGTGAACCACTTGACAATTATGATAATGTAATAAACTTTATTAAAATCTTAAATGAACATAAAGGCATAGATATAGGTATAAGACATATAACTATTTCAACATGTGGTCTTGTACCAAAAATAGAAAAACTTATTGATGAAAATATGCAAGTAAATTTAGCGATAAGCTTACATGCACCAAATGATGAACTTAGAAAGCAAATCATGCCAATTGCTAAGGTATATGACATAAATGTGCTTATGAAAACTGTAAAAAAATATATTGATAAAACTTCTAGAAGAGTAACTTTTGAATATATTATGTTATCTGGAGTAAACGATACAGAGGAATGTGCAAAAGAACTAGCAGGACTACTAAGGGGTATAAATGGTTATGTAAATTTAATACCATATAACAAAACAAGCAGTAAATACGAAAAGAGCAATTCAAATGCAATTAATAAGTTTTATGATACTCTAAAAAAATTAAAAATAAATGTAACTGTTAGAAGAGAGTTTGGCTCTAAAGTTGATGCTGCATGTGGCCAGCTTAGAAGCAAGTACTAGGAGGTTTTTATGAAGACATTTTATATTACAGATACTGGAAAAGTTAGAGAACACAACGAAGATAGCGTTACAATAATAAACAATAATAATAATGAATATTTAATGGCAGTAGCAGATGGAATGGGAGGACACAGAGCTGGAGAGGTTGCATCTAACCTAGCTATTAAACACTTAGAAAATGAGTTTTTTGCACTAGAAAGCATTGGAAGTAAGACAGATGCAGTTATATGGTTAAAACAAATGGTTGATAAGATAAACGAATTAATAATTGAGTATTCAGAAAGATATCCTGATAGCAAAGGGTTAGGAACAACATTAGTAGTTGCAATAGTAACAGAAAACTACATATTAGTTGGAAATATAGGCGATAGTTCTGGATTTGCAATGAAAGAGAATAAATTATATAAGGTAACTCATGATCATACACTTGTTAATTTGCTTGCTGAAGCAGGTAAAATAACAGAACAGGAGGCAATGAATCATCCTAAAAAAAATATATTAATGAAAGCTTTGGGAGCACTTGAGGAAATTGATATAGATGTATTTGATGTAGACATGAGTGTAGATAAAATATTACTATGTAGTGATGGCCTTACAAATCTAGTAACGATAGACCAAATAGAAAAAATACTAAATAGTGATTTAAATTATGAAGATCAAATTATAAGACTCGTTAAAAAAGCAAACAATAGAGGCGGAATAGATAACATAAGTATTGCTTATCTTGTAAGAGAAAGTGGTGATATTAAATGATAGTAAAGGGGCAAAAAATTAATGATAGATATGAAATCATTAAATCAATTGGTGAAGGTGGTATGGCTAATGTATATTTAGCCCATGATGTTATACTAGATAGAGATGTAGCAGTAAAAATTTTGCGTGGTGACTTAGCTAATGACGAAAAATTTGTAAGAAGATTTCAACGTGAAGCCCTATCAGCATCATCGCTATCCCATCCAAATATAGTGGAAGTTTACGATGTTGGTGAAGATGATGGAAAATACTATATTGTAATGGAATATGTTGAGGGAAAAACATTAAAAGATTTGGTAAAAAAACGTGGAGGGCTTACTATTCCCGAAGTAATTGATATAATGCTACAGCTTACATCTGGTCTTGCAGTAGCCCATGAAGCATATATAATACACAGAGATATTAAACCACAAAATATTATGATATTAGATAATGGATTAGTAAAAATAACAGATTTTGGAATAGCAATGGCAGTTAATTCTACAGGACTAACACAAACGAATTCTGTAATGGGTTCAGTTCATTATTTACCACCAGAGCAAGCTTGTGGTAAAGGCTCTACTATTAAAAGTGATATATATTCACTTGGAATTTTAATGTTTGAGCTTTTAACAGGCAGAGTACCATATAGGGGTGAAAACGCTGTTGAAATAGCTTTAAAACATATGAAAGAGCAAATGCCAAGTGTTAGAAAATACAACGAAAGTATTCCTCAGGCAATGGAAAATATAATATTAAAAGCAACAGCAAAAAATCCTAAAAACAGATATAATAATGTGTTGGAAATGTATCATGATCTAGAAACTTGTACCTCACCAGAACGTGCAAACGAAAGAAGATTGGTATATAAATATCCAGAACATGATGTTGAAGATACAAAAGTAATGCCAGTAATAAAAACAAGTACAAGTAAAGAAGAAGCGAAAAAAGAGGAAACATCTGAAATTGCAAAACCAATTGACGTTGAGAAAAAAACAAAAAATACAAAGAAAATTGTTTTATCAATCGTAATACCTATATTAGTACTTGCATTCCTAGGGACTATTGTATTTCTTTCATGGAAATTTTTAAGAGGTCCAGAAAAAAAAGAAGTTAAAATACCAGATGTATCAAATATGACAGTTGAGCAAGCCGAGGCAGAGCTAAGGAAAATTAACTTAGAAATTAATTTAGAAGTGGAAGAAGTAGAAAGTATTGATGTTGTTAAAGGTAATGTTGTAAAAACAGAGCCAGCACATGGTAGAATAGTATATGAAGGTACAAAAATAACTTTGTATATATCAAAAGGAACAGATACATATGTTGTAGAAGATTTTACAGGACAAAATGTAAATGAAGTAAAAATAAAACTTGAAGAAATTTATAATCTTTCAGTAATAGTTACAGAAAGAGTTGTAGAAGAAGAAAATCCGGTAGAAAATGCTATAATAGATCAAAGCATAGATAAGGGCGAAAGAGTAAAAGCTGGACAAACAATTATATTGTACGTTGCAAAAATATTTGCTAAGTACCCAGATATGATAAAAGAAGGTTGGACAGAAAACGATGTAACCACATTTGCATCTAGTTATGATCTTAAATTATCAATTGATTACAAAGAAACCGATGCATATAGAGAAGGTTCAGTAATGTATCAATCAAGGGCAGCAGGAACAGAAATAACAAATGGGGCTAGTCTTAGAGTAACAATAGCAAAGCAAAAAACAGAACCGGATCAAACTGAAGACAAAACGGACGATACAAACACTAACAATAATGGAGAGGATGCAATTGGATAAAAAGCAGGGGATAATAATCAAAATTTTTGGTGATATATTTATAGTAAAATCTGATAGACTGTATAAACTAAAGGCAAAAATGAAATTTAAAAAATCAAATACTAAACTTCTAGTTGGTGATAGAGTTTTATTTGACGAAAATTATATATTAGAAATATTACCAAGAAAAAATTATCTAATAAGACCTCCTATAAGTAATATAGACCAAGTTTTATTAGTGGTAAGTGCTACTAATCCAGAATTTAATACAAATTTATTGGATAAATTTCTTTGCATAATAGAATTTAATAATGTAAAACCAATTATATGTATGTCAAAAGTGGATTTACTAAATGAATGTGAATATAAAAAAATAACAGATATAATGAGATATTATGAAAATATAGGATATCAAGTTTTATATAATACTGATATAGAAACTATTAGAATTATATTAAAAAATAAGATAACTGTATTTTCAGGTCAAAGTGGTGTTGGAAAATCAACATTATTAAACAAAATAAATAGTGAATTTAAGTTAAAAACAGGGGATATTTCGTACAAACTACAAAGAGGTAAAAATACAACAAGGCATGTAGAATTACTAGAAATATCAGATGGATATGTAGCAGATACACCAGGATTTTCATCTCTAGAGTTATTAGAAATGAATAACACTGATATAAGAGACAATTTTATAGAGTTTTCTAATTTTAACTGTAAATATAGAGATTGTATGCATATAAATGAAGATGACTGTGGAGTAAAAAACGCCGTAAAATCAAATGAAATATTAAAATCAAGATATGATAGCTATAAAAAGTTTATTAACAAGGAGGATTAGTATGTTATCAGTATCAATATTAGGATTAAGAGAACAATTGGATAGAATAGTAGAAATGAATCAACTAAATATAGATTTTGTTCATATAGATATAATGGATGGAATATTTGTTTCAGATTCATTTTTAATAGATGAAAATATTATTTCTGAAATAAAAAAACCATTAGATGTTCATTTAATGGTAAAGGATCCTACTAACTATATAGGATATTTCGCAAAATATAAACCTAAGTATATAACAATTCATGCTGAAATACCAGATGTAGATATTTATTTAAATGTAATCAGAAATAAGGGAATAGGTGCAGGAATAGCCATTAACCCAGAAACAGACGTAAAAGTATTGGAAAGACTTTTACCAAATGTTGATTTAGTATTAGTAATGTCAGTAAATCCTGGAAAAGGTGGACAGGAATTTAAGAACTCTTCTATAGGAAAGATTAGAAGAATAAGCTCTATGTGTAAAAGCATAAATCCAGATATCATTATTGAAGTAGATGGAGGATTAAATAAAAAGAATATCGCATCTTGTAAAGAAGCAGGAGCTAATATGTTTGTTGTTGGTTCTTATATAACAACAAGTAACTCTTACGAAGAAGTTGTTAGTGAATTAAATAAAGTTATAAAGTAACTTTATTTTTTTTCAAAAAAAAAGAAACTATTCTGCTTCTTGTTCGTTTACAACGTTACTATTCTTAAAAGCTTTAGCCTCTCTTACTGACATAACTACCTTTTCTCCATTGATATTAACAGTTTGTAAGTTTAAACCTTGTTTTTTTCTAGTAGCATTTAAAGCGTGTGAACGATTGTTACCGAATAATGGTTTTCTTGCTGTTACTTTCTTAGCCATAATAATCCTCCTTGCCGTTTCATATTTTTAATAGTATCATATATTTTATTTTATGTCAATTCGATTTAAGTATTTTTAGTGTTTTCTATATTCTCATAAACATCACCATTTTTGTAATATTTATGCTCAAATTCTTCCCATGATTTACTAAACTCATGATTCTGAAAAGCCTCTTTTAAACCAGTGATCTGTTTCAACCTTATTACTTCATCTGGCTCCATTCCAAGTTCTTTTTCTATTCTTTCATCGCTCCAACCAGAGCTTGATAAATCTTTAACAATTTGACTCATATTTTTGATTTGATGTGTACCGCGTGCTCTATTATGCCTAATAGTAGAGGCCATCCTGTTATTTAATCTTTTGTTTATTACAACTGCAGGAATTTCTTTTAAATTAAAATACCTTCTTGCACAATAGTATCTATGAAATCCATCTACTATTATATATTTATCATGTCCCTTGTCATAATAAACAACTATTGGTTGAGTGTAACCATCTTCTTCAATAGATAACTTAAGTAGCTTTAATTCTGGCCTTGCCACTTTATTAGGATTATAATCATTAGCCTCAATCTTTTTAAGAGGTATTAACTTAACATTTAAAACTGGAAATTCTATTTTTTTACTCATCTTTCTTCACCCATGACATAACTGAATAGCTACCTTTATTTCCTATAACAGAAAAACCCAGTTGCTTCCAAACTTTTTTTTCTTCTTCTTTATTTGTAAGTAATCTAATATTCTCCAATTTATATGTATTAAAAATATAATTAGCGATAAACTCTAATATCTTATCATTCCTATATTTTTCAAAGTAATAAATATCATTTATATCAGTACATTTTTGGCATATTTTTACTCCACAAAATCCAGCTAAATCTTTTTCCTTAAAAAATAAGTACCATACTTTATCTTTATCGTTAACCAAATATGGAAGACATTTTCTATATATTCTTTCTGCAAAAAATTTTCCCATAAGCATATAAAATTCATTTTTATCATAATTTCCTATGTAAACTTTAACATCAAACATAAAATCATCTACTTCCTAACTAATTTTTCCATAGTTTCTTGGTCAACTATATTTTTATATTTTTCTTGGAGTTCCAGCAATTTTTTTACATCAGATTTTGTCTGACTAAAACTAAGCCTTTTCATCCAAAAATCGTTATGTTCAATAGCACGCGCTATTCTACGCCAAGTTGCTACTTTTTTTGAATTTTCTAACTTTTTATCATCGAAATCCTTTATATCTTTAATAGTTATTCCTTTTTTATCTGTATACCATTTTATAAAAGCAGTTATTTTTCTATAATAATGATCTCTTAATTCAGGAACATAAAGTCCAAGGCTCTCAAGTAAAAATACAGTATATTCTTGCCATGTCATACCCTCAGGTTTTTCAGTTTTAGTCATACCTAATACACTAGTTCTACAATATATATTTCCAAAATTAACTCCATGAACTCTAGTTAATACCTTTTCCCAAGTCTCATATTCTAAGGTTTTAAATTGGTCCAAACCTTTTCTTTGGTCATCACCATAAGGTTGACACAATCTTTGCTCATAAATAGGGACTCCATTTTTATACATTTGTTCATAAATTTCATTAAACTTTAAATTAAGTCTAGAAACACATGTCCATATATCCGTTACTTTCCAATCGTACATTGGAAAGAAGCTGTAAGCATTAGTACTTTTACCTCTTATCTTTATTTTGGTTGTCCAACTTTTATCATTAAATGTTTCTTTTCTAGTATTAATTATAGTTCTAAATCTATTTAAACTTTCATCACTTCGTATTGCTATTCCACATGCAGTTATTCCACCATGCATTTTATTAAACCAATTTGCAAAGTAGAGTATAAATTGTTCAAATTCCATTCCTTTTTTAAACCATTTCCATTCTTTTGGATAGTTTTTTTCATTAATTACGTACTTATTATCGGGCATATCTCTAACCCATTTGTTTTTTTCATTTATATCCCAGCAAATCCACTTAGGTTGGATTACAGAAACAGCATTTCTAAGAGAAATAGGAAGAGCAATCCAATAGCATTCATCTAAAACATCAGATATTTCTTCAATAAGTTCATAAACATAGTCTATTGTAGCTTTGTATTGTGCCTCAAAATCAACATATAATATACTAAATTTAACATTAAGTTCTCTTGCTTTAATTGCTGCTAGTTGTAACATAACACCACTATCTTTTCCACCACTTATAGAAAAATAATAGTTATCAAAATTTTTAAAAATATAATCAAATCTTTCAAAACTGGCGGTGAGGACGTCTTTATCAGTAAATATTTTTGACATTTTTTCACTTCCAAACAAATAAATTGCCAAAATTTGGCAAAAGTCACTAAAAGAATTATACCATATATTTTTGAATTTTATGTTATACTTTTAACAGAAAGGAACTTTGATATTATGTTAAGGGAAAAACTATTATTGGTGCCAAATAATCCAGGATGTTATTTAATGCATGATAAAACTGGTGAAATTATATATGTAGGTAAAGCAAAAAACTTAAAAAACAGGCTAAGTAGTTACTTTAATGGAACTCATACTGGGAAAACGGCAAAATTAGTAAGTGAAATTGCCGATTTTGAATATGTAATAACAAACACTGAAGTAGAGTGTTTAGTTTTAGAAATAAATTTAATAAAGAAATATAATCCCAAATATAATATTATGTTAAAAGATGATAAATCTTATCCTTACATAGAATTATCAAATGATAAGGTTCCAAAATTATCTGTCGTAAGAAACATTAATAGAAAAAAAGGAAATTCAAAGTTATTCGGACCATATCCAAATGTCTCTGCTGCAAGAGAAGTTGTAAATCTTTTGAATAGAATATATCCGCTAAGAAAGTGTACTACCTATCAAAAAGATGTTTGTTTGTATTACCATATTCATGAATGTTTAGGATATTGTAAGTACAATATTGAACAAGAAAAAATAGAAAATATGAAAAATAACATAATAAAATTTTTAAAAGGTGATTCTAAAGAAGTTGTTCAAAAACTAACAGAATCAATGAATAATGCCAGTGAAGCGTTAAATTTTGAGCGTGCAATTGAATACAAAGAAATGCTCGAGTTCGTTAATATAGTGTTAAATAGGCAAAAAATTAATTTAAATGATGGAATAGACAGAGATATTTTTGGAACATACAGTGATGGTATTTATTTATCAATTCAGGTTTTTTTCTTAAGAGGTGGTTCTCTAGTGGAAAGAAAAGTTAGTATTATTCCAATAATTGAAGATGAAAATACGACATTTGAAAACTTTATTATAAACTTTTACGAAAAAGATAATTTAAAACCTAAGGAAATTTATGTTAAACCAGATTTAGATATTAAAATACTGGAAAAACATTTAGGAATAACTGTACTATCTCCATCAAGAGGAGAAAAAAAGAAATTGTTTGATCTAGCGTGTAGTAATGCAAAAATGTCATTAGAAAAGGAACTAGAATTAATATTAAAAGATGAATCAAGAACTGAAGGTGCTAATAACGAATTAGAAAAAATACTCGGCCTTAAAATTAACAGAATAGAAATATTTGATAACTCAAATCTTTTTGGAAGTTTTTCAGTTTCAGGAATGGTAGTTTTTTTAAATGGTAAGCCTTTGAAAAGTGAATATAGAAAATATAAAATAAGTGTAGACAAAAATGATGATTTTAACACTATGAAAGAAGTAATATACAGGCGATATTTTAGATTATTAATAGATGATGCAAAAATGCCAGATTTAATTATAGTAGATGGTGGAGAAAATCAAATGAAGGCATGTTTTTCTGTTTTAAACAGTTTGAATCTTACAATACCAGTACTAGGCCTTAAGAAAAATGATAAGCACCAAACAAATTCTCTTATATATCTTGGCAGAGAAATTCCAATAGATAAAACAAGTGATTTATTTCATTATTTAACTAGAATGCAAACTGAAGTCCACGAATATACAATCAACTATCACAGGACTATCAGAAGTAAAGGTAATATTTCAAGTGTCTTGTCCAATATCGAAGGAATAGGCGAAGTAAGAAGAAAAGAATTGATAAAAAAATATGGTTCAATAAAAAGAATGAAAGAATTGAGTAAAGAAGAACTATCAGAAACATTGCCAGAAAATGTGGCAGATAAGCTATACGAATATTTACAAAATATGGATTTAAAGTAAAAGTTTCAAAACAATTTGGAACTTTTTTAATGTATTAAATTATTTTGAAAATAATTGTAAAGTATTGATTACAACTGTTAAAATATAACATTATAAAACCAAAAAAATATACAAAATATCCTATAATTACTAATATAGGAGGAGTATATGAAAAAGAATAAAGGATTTACATTAATAGAACTATTAACTGTAATAGCAATATTAGCAGTAATATTATTAATTGCGGCTCCAACAATATTAGGAGTATTAGATAAAGCAAAAAGAAGTACATTTAAAAATCAAGTATTAATGTATGTAGAAGGATTAAAAAATCAAGTAGCGTTAAGTGAAATAGGAGAAGAACAAAATATAACTTGGATTAATAATGAAGCAACAATAGATTTTTCTAGTATAAATATGGATTCGGCTAATAATTATACTGGTAAGATAAAAGTAACAAGAGATAATGGCAATTATACATACACAGTAATAGATGCTCATGGAGATGGATGGAAATTAAAGACATCAAAAGAAGCAAAATCAATAACAGATAGTGATATAGTAAAAGATGATGGAAAGATTACAACAGTTACATATAAAGCATATAAAATAGGAGATAGTGTAACATTAAAAGATGGAACAACATGGCATGTAATAGAATCAAGTGATAGTAATACAGAAACAGTAACATTA
>CAKPCJ010000033.1 GCA_934141575.1 uncultured Bacilli bacterium | reverse complement strand
CCTTCTATGTTATTCCTTGTACTAGTTACTATACCACTTAAAAAGGAAACGATTTCGTTTCCTCCAGTGATATCTATACCATTGTGATAGCCACTTTCATATTGTTTAGTTATTTTATTATAGAATCTTCTTTTCCCAAAGTCTGATGTAACTCTAACTGTAGTTTTACTCTTAATTGGACAATTAGCTATGTTCTTTAACGTATATGCCATATAAGCCAGTTCCTTTCTCAAAAATAGCACCAAAATTTCATTAAAAGCATTATAATTCAATATTAATTATCCTATTTCTTATAAAAATACTTTGTATATATGATTGGTAATTTCTTTTCTTCTAATATTTTCATAAACTTTTTTTTATTTGAATAGTATTCATCAAATGTATATCTTCCTTTATCTGTAAATAAAACTATCCCTCTATTCTTTGCCACAATAATCTTATTTATCTCATCATAAGAAATAAATACTCTCCTTTTTAACAATGGGTAGACAATTAGTTCTTTTTTATTGAAGTAAATCTTTCTCCTTTTTCCATAGAAGAATAACAAGAAAGAACAAATAAATAGAAATGAAAACAAAATAATATGATGTATTAAATTATTTCCATTGACATCAGTTACTCCTCGATAGTTACAAATTACAAATATGATCGTTATGAATAAAGCAATAACGGATATAACAAACATGATTGCCGTTAATTCATCCGAAGAAGCAGTATAATATCCTTTGACTTTTCTAGTTTTTAGAAAAACTTCTTTTTTTGATTTTGAGACTTTATATCCAAACGAGATTACTGAACAAAAAATAACCCAAAAAGCTACATTTTGTATAATACTATCAAATAAATTTTCCATAATTCCTCCCAACAAGAATCTTTACTTTTTCTGTTTATATTATTCCAAATAATTGTTTTATGGGAATAATATATTAATTTTATTTTTTATACCATATATGTATAGTATATCATAATCTACTATTTTTTAATTAATTTATTGTAATGACTCAATAGGACAATAATTTACTGACTTATCAAGTAAATTAGAATACTTATTATTTTCAAGTAATGGATTGTAATATTTTTGTGTCATATCATTGCTCTTATCATCAGGTAAATGTGATAATGTATATTGCACTCCATTTTCTACTGGTATTGACACAGCTGAAGAAAATGCCTCTGTCGCAAAGCCTTTTCCCGCAACCTTAAAACTCATTTGATAACTATTTCTTGTTGTATTAGTAACCCCTCTTTTAAATACTGTATCAAAAGAACTCCGAGATGAATTGTTAAATCCATTTATTTTTACCTTATTAGTAACTCCTGCTGTTATTACTGAAACCAATGTGTCTTCCGTTGTCTTTTTTGCCCATTTACTACTTTTTATTTTTTCTCCTTTTATTGCACTAGTTGTAACATTTTTTACAATAGTTCCTACAGCAGTGCCTGTTATAGGAGCTTTAGCAAAAACACTAATACTTGCAGATACAGATCCTCCAACAGCAGAACCAATATAGTCAGCAGGAGATGAAAAATCTAATTTTCCTTTTTTCACACTTTTTACAACATCACTTACTAATACACTGCCGGCTCCTATAAGTGCTCCTCCAATAACTGTCCCTGCTATTAAGACACCTAACCCAAAATTACCTTTTGAGTCTGAATAGAATACTGGATTATTGCTACAATATATATAAGTATTATAACTTAGTATATCTTGCCCTGCTCCTATGAATGTATCCTGATTTAAGAATCTATATAGTTGAGGACTATAATATCTTTCATTTAAATAATAAAAACCTGTTTCTTCATCATAATAGTAACTTCTATATCTAAACGGATTTATGTAAGCTACATGCGAGCTATCATTTATTATATCTCCATTTTTATCTTTTATAGAAATTATATTTCCCCAAGCGTCATACTGATAATTTGCAATTTGTTCCCCATTAGAATCTATTATACCTATAATATCATCCATAATATTTTTTTTATAGAAATATCTGGTATTATTTAGTTCAAATCCAACTAACTTTTTAAATTCATCACGAATAAAATATAATATCTGACTGTTCGATATCTCTGCGATTAAGTCATTATCGTCATAATAATATTTTGTTTCAACATTATTAATTATTTTCTTTTCTCTTAAACTATTAATATTATAACTATATTCAATCGTATTTTCATCGTTATAAATAGAAGTTAATTGATTTCCATTTTTCCAAATCAAACTATAATTGTCTATACTTATTGGATTTCCAATACTATCATATTCAATAACTTTGCCATCAAAAGAAGTTAAAGCATTCTTCAAATATGAATGACTATATTCAAAAGTATTTGTTTCAATTATATTATCATTTAAATCGTATCTACTTTTTTGCAACATATTTCCATTAGTATCATAGCTATACGTGATTTTATATTCATTATTATAATCAACCTCGCATATTAATTCATTTAATGCATCATACGTATATGAGTTAACAACATCTCCATCTTTCTTAACTTCAATAATATTATAATTATTGTCATATTTATATTCATATTTTTCTTCGTTAATTAAATAATTTTTTACAAACATAGATGTATTATTTCCGCTGGATAAGTAAGAATATTCATATGTTATATCATTAATTGTTTTTTTTGTTAATCTTCCAAGATAATCATATATATTGTTTTCTTGAAAATCTCCAAAATCAATACTTTCAATGATATTGTGAGAATTATGATTATATATAATATCTCTATTTTTATTTTCAAATGAATAATTTTTCTTTGTTAGATTACCTGCATTGTCATACTTACTCGTTATTCTAAAATCTTTTACTTGTCCATCTTCTTTAATAGAGTTTCTTACTACTCGATCATAAAAATCATATTGATAATTATAAATAGTATTTCCCTTTTCAATTCTTCCAATTTTGCCTTTGTTATTATAATAATACTTTTGGTCATAATCTTCAAAAATTATTCTTGTTATTCTATCGAAATCATCATACTCATATTCAATAACTTTTCCATTTGAATATGTGGTCTTATTTAGATTTCCATTATTAACCGAGTATTCATGTTCTAAGAATAATTGATCATTAATGAATATTTTATTCTTCCTAAAAAATTCATCATAATCAAAGTGATATTTAGTATTATTTGTAATAATATTTGATATCAAATTTTTTTCATTATACTCAAATACTATCTTTCGATTATTAAGTTCAATTTCAGAAACTTTGTAATTATCATTATATTTATAACTTGTTATTTGATTGTTTTTAATTACTGACTTTTTCATTCCTGTTTCTTCGTCATAATCGAACAATATTTTATTCCCTAATGCATCAACATAAGCTATTATTTCTTTACCATCTTCTGAATATTTTATCTCACTTTTAATAACCTTTTCATTATTAATATCTTCTAAATAAAATCTAGAAGCTTCTTTTTCGTTTTCCGTTAGAATAACATTGTTGTCATCATCAACTCTAACGTATTTATCATTAGAATTTATATTACACTTAAACTTGAATGAATGATCATTATTTAATTCCAAATCAAATTCAAAAGGAGTTTTTGCTAAATACAATTCATTATTAATAGTATTTATAAAATAATTGTCTATTATAATTGGACTTATTTTGTATTGATTTTCCTTAGATATTTTAAATACATTTTTATTACATTCATAATCTTTTATAATAATCTTTTTTGTTTCAGGATTATAACTTAAGTATTTTTCGTAACCATAGAGTCTAATATTATAGTTTCCTGAAATATTTAAATCATCTTTATTATGACTGCATATCACTGTTTTTATTTCATTGCCAAAACTATCATAATAATGTCTTTTATCAATGCCCGAATCACTATATCCAGCAATCAGATCATTATTATTGTTGTACTCATACCCTATAATTTGTTTCTTTTTAGTTATAGTTGAAATAAGATTATTATCTTGATACTCATTTTCATCTGACAACGTTTTGTAATCACTCATAGATATAATATTTCCTTCAGCATCATATTTTATTAAAACTTCTCCAAATTCTTTAACTAATGTGAAATTTGTAACATATAAATTATTTGCTTCAAATTGAGATACTATATTTAAAGAAAACGAATCATAATCTGTTTCCGCTACAAAAGTCGAACTAAAAAATTGCCATTCATCCGGATTTTTATTTAGTTTTATTATATATGGTTCCGAACCTTCCTCTTCATTAACATTATAGAAACATATATTAGCTGAATTCCCAACATAGTTGTCGCTATCTTCTCTATATCCTTCATTTTTATACCAGAAAGATAAGTAATATACATCTCCCTTTTTTCCAGGAATATCGAAATTTTTAAACAATGATATACTTCCATCTGGATTAGATTTTATTTTTAATGCTGCTTCATTTGGAGAAATATTTACAACTTCATAATAGTTTGTTAGTTCTTGTCCATCATCCGAACTGAAACCTGAAATATTCCAATCTGTTAAAGAATAACTAAAGTCTGAGTTTGTTACTAAATTTTGCATATTAGCAATTTTTCCTTTTTCTAATTGGAAATATCTTATGTATGTATCATAAGCCTCAATCATATATAAATCTAAATATATTGTTTCTCCATCATTGAAATATCCAGTTGTAGAATACATTACATACTCATTTTTTACTTCTTCTTTTTGGATTGAAAAACCATCTTTCTGAACGCTCATTTCATCCACAATTGTATACAATCTTACAGGAATATCATGCAATGAATTACTCTTTAAACTGAAGCTTACTGTATAGTAACCAGCTTCTTCTGGAGTAAAATTAAATACATTTTGTTCCCCTATTTCAACTTTTAATCTATTTTCACCATATTCATTTGCTTCTAATAAACAATCCCCAATTGAGAAATTTCTATTATTATTTGAAAAATCTCCATAGTTCAATAAATTATTTATATATTTTAATGGCATAGTTTGAGATTTCTTCTTGTTATTAGTATTTCCTATACTATTTTCAATGTATTCTGAACTGAAACCAAAACTATCTTTTAAGTTATTACCATTAGAATACGCAACTGTACTAATCGTTTTCCCTAGATTATTAAAAATATAAACATATTTTTTTCCAATTTCATCCACAACAGATGTTGTATTAAATCTATATTGAAAACTCAAAAATCTACCTTCGCTTCCATTAGAACCAAGTTGAAATACTTTTTTTATTTTAAATGACTTATCATAATATTCAAAAGAATACTTTGTATTATCAACATCAGTAATACATTTAACACAATCATTTTCATTATATTCAAAATAAACATTGTATTCAGGAAATTCAATTTTTGTCAATTTATCATTTTCTATCTTTAATGTATTATTTTTTCCTAATCGTGTCACTGTTACTCCAGTTTCGTTGTAAGAAATACTAATGTTTCCTAATTTCTCATTATTAATACTTGTTAGTTTTAATGATTCATAAGAAAAAGTAGTTTCTATATTATTTCTATCTACCATAGATAATAAGGTAAAGTAATTTTGATTTGATTCTAGTTTGCCAAATTTATATTTATTTTTATCTAAATCTAACATAAAGTAAAAACCATTTTCCTCGTAAATAGTTAAATTTAGTCCATCTTCATCTTTGTATTTTTCACTTTCATTATCCTTACAAAAATAATGAATAGTTCCTGTATTATCTAAGTATTTTAAATATTCTTTTTCTGAAATAGTTTCAATGTATAATCTTTGCTCAAAATTAAATTTCCACCCCTTAGCGACACCTAAATTACTAATTCCATATTCATTTAACAATACGTCGTTTGTATTATAGATTAAATTTAAAGATATAGAATCATTCTGATTTTCTAATTCAGCTATAGGAAAAATATTTGTAATATTCCCATTGTAGTTGTTAATAAAGCAATTATATGAAGTTGAAGTAATATCATTGTATGTCATATAATCATTAATTCCATTTTGATTTCTATACGTAATTACTAAAGCAGGCTTAGGATCTTCACTCATTGTATTATTTTTTGAAAACATATAATATTCACTGCAGTTTTCATTGTATACCTCATTGTAAAACTTTAACATAAATCCGTTATTTTCTTCGCCAGAATACCACTTTTTTACAAGATTAGTAATATCAATGTAGTTATATTTAGCTACTAAGATTAATTCACTATTTTCTATTTGCGTTTCTGTTCTCAGTAATTCGGTAATACCCTCAATATAAGGGTTATACTTATCATGTAATGACTCCCAGTTAGCATTTTGCTCACTCCATGGTGTTGTAATTTGATGTATACTAACTTTATCATGTACATAATCAGCTGCTTTGTAATCACATTTATGGGAAGTTAATACAGCATTTGCTCCAATTACTTCAGAGCCAGTAGCTAAAGTTGGTAAATCAAATTTTATTAATGATCTGTAACATATGTTATTGCTATCAACCCCGATTTTTAAATAATCTAGGTTATTTCTTTCAACATTTGTATCATTAGGATAAATGAATGTATCATATACTCCTAGTTCAGCTCCGATTACCGTTGGATCAACTATAACAGGATAGTTGGCAGTATTTAAATAACCTTGATCTAGATTGAGTTCTAATTCATAATTATTATCTGTTCTCTTTAATTTATAACTACAATTGCTATTTGTATTATTGTTTCTATCAACCATAAATGGTGGCTCAAATGTATAAACAATTTTATTATTATTCTTAGCTAATACTTTATTATTTTCCAATACTAATTTTAAATTAGTCTCTATATTAAATATAATACTTGTATTTATTTTTTCTTTTAAATAAATGTTTTCTTTTAATGATTTACCATGAATTAAATAATGGAAATCTACATTAGGTAATACTTTTTCATATATTATTTCATTATCATTTAATTTTGAATATACCCCAAGACCATTTTTTAATGTTATATTTAGGTAACCATTATGATCTAAATCAATATTAACCAAATATCTGTTTTTAAATAATTTAATCTTAAAATCGTTATTTTTATTAGTAATATATTCACTTTCTTCTATTAGTGAATTATCAATTTCTTTATATTCTCCATTATCTAAATAATGAATGTCTTCATTGAACATATATGCTGTAATTGTGCCATCTTCATTTAAATAATGCTTTTCCTTTTCTTTTCTTAAGTTTACTAATTCTTTCATAATTTTTCTTTCCTTTCTAAGCTATTATCTTCCAAACATATACTGCAAGATATGGTGGCATATTATTATGTGGTTGATTTTTTCCTGTACCGTAACAGTCAGAATAGAATCTATTTCTTCCCTCTTCTGCAAATATACCTGCATTTAATATTTCATGATTTACTATTGGCCCATCTCCATGAACAATATTAGATATAATGGTATGATTATGATTAGGCATTTCATCAATATTTAATGTGTGATTTTCTTCTCCACCTGTAGAACCATTTGAATATTTATCCCCGCAACTAAGTATAAATTTGTCTTTTATTTGTTCCCAAGACCCGCCAAATAAAGTACTTGGATTAACATTTGACGCCGTAAAATAAAATGATCCAATAGGATAGATTGCATCAAAATCTGTTTCTAGATTATTTGCTTCCATCGTAATTATTGAATTAACTACTAAGTTACCTTCACAACCCATACTGAATTTATTATCTTCCGAATCAAAACATTTCATTGTAGTTTTATTAAATTTAGAGTTTACTTTTCCCTCTTCTATCTCTGTAAAGCAATTGTTATAAAATTTTTCTTCATTTGTATTCATATTTTTTCCTTTCTATGCTACACGTTTCCAAACGTATACAACAAGATATGGTGGCATATTATCTGAATTACCAGTATTTCCGTGGTTGTGAGGTTGATTTCCTCCTGTATGTCCTATAAGGAAAGGACTGTAACTTTCTTGGTAACGAATAGGTCCACCAGCACCCATAGGTAATTCCTCGGTATCATTATAGGGCATACCATATGGAACATTTTTTATCAATTGATGATTATGTTGTGGCATTTGTTCAATTGTCAAAGAACAATTGCCAGTTACATGATTGTGACTTACGGAACCACCAGTAGTTCCACTTTCATATATTGAACCCGCACTAAGTAAAAACTTATCTTCTATTTGTTCCCAGGTTCCTCCAAATAAAATACTGGGATTTGTTTCTACCATAGACATATAAATTGCCCCAACAGGATAAATGGCATCAAAGTTTGTTTTTAGATTGTTTGTTTCTCTAGTAATTATAGAATTAACTACTAAATTACCTTCACAATCCATACTAAATTTATTATCTTTTTAATCAAAACATTTCATCGTTGTTTTATTAAATTCAGCATTTACTTTCCCCTCTTCTATCTCCGTAAAACAATCATTATAAAACTTTTCATCGTTTGTGTTCATATTATTCCTTTCTAAGCTACTCTTTTCCAAATATATACTGCAAGATATGGTGGCATATTATTATGTGCTAAGTTTCCACCTGTTTCTCCTGTGTTTCCACTAACAAAGTGATAATGATTTCCGGCAGGACCAGCTCCTATAGAATTTGGCCAGATAGATGTATTTGACCATGTACCATTTAATGAGTTTCCTACACCAGTACCTCCACCAATACCAAACTCGTTACCACCTAAATCTCTTCTAAGATTGTGAGTATGAATCCCATTATCTGTTGTTGTAAGATTTATGGAATGATTATGATTAGGAATTTCATTTACATTTAATGTGTGGGTTGCTTCACCACCAATTGAACTAACTTCATAGTTGACACCATCACCATTATTACCACATCCTAGTAAAAATCTACCTTTGATTTGTTCCCAAGTTCCTCCAAATAAGGTACCTGGATCTGTAGCACTGACATTCATGTATATAGATCCAATTGGATAAACACTGTCAATAGAGAAAGATGTATTATTTTCTTCTCTAGTAATTATAGAATTAACTACTAAATTACCTTCACAATCCATACTAAATTTATTATCTTTTGAATCAAAACACTTTAATGTTGCTTTATTAAATTCAGCATTTACTTTCCCCTCTTCTATCTCCGTAAAACAATCATTATAAAACTTTTCGTCACTTGAATTCATTATTATTCTCCATTTCTATTTTTATTTTTTTACAATTAGTTTTTATATAATTAACCCCTTTAAATAAAAGAATATTTGGGATTTCCAAATATTCTTTTATTATTTCTTCTTTATTAGTTTCTTCTTTAAAAATTAATCTTTTTATATATGCTTGATTAATTATTCCATTTTGAAAGACTGGTATTATTAATTCATCACTTATTCCATTAATTATTTCAAGTGGATAAGTTAGATTGATAGCGACTTTTTTATTTTCATTATGATTTTCATTTTCAATAAAAAGTATTAGTTTATTAGTATTTAAATTATTTAAGGTAGTAATTTTTATATATAGTACTGGATTTAACATTAATACCATTCCTTTCAATTAATAATTAATCAAGATTAAAACAATCATTAAGCATCACCTCTTCAAACATAAAAAAATGAACTAATCGTTCTCAACAGACAATTAATTCATTTTACTACATTATACATCATCCAAAAGAATTGTAAATCCCCTAAATTGTGTAAATTTTATAGTACACTTTATGGTGTATTTTGTGGCACTTTTTATACCCTTACAAGTTAAAAAAAAATTTTAATCCTCTATTTTCTATACATTTTTTTAAATAATAAAAGTATATTTTTGACATTATTTTACTTTTTATTAGTTTGTTTTCTAAACCAGATGCTATGCTCTTTTTATCCTGTATAAAGCAATAAATTTCATAGACATTTTTATCAATAATATAGTTCATCATTACCCCTACATTGTAATTATCAATAGTTATTTCATACACGTCTAACAATTCTTTCTCACAATTTTTATAATATGATTTTGATCTATTTTTTAGCACCTTTAAATCATAGATATTCAATATACTCACCTCAAGTTTATTATGAAAAATCTGTCTAGATTTATAACATAATATTTTGATATGCTTTTTCGCACATCTACAATTAGATTATAATATATATTTTTCCAAAAAAAAAGTCTAGTCAAAAAGTAAAATGAACCCTTTGTCAAGGACTAAATAAAAAAAGTCTAATTAAGTAATGGATTCTAAAAGATGATTTCTGTATTGAACAGTGAACTGACCCCCAAAAATTGGACAGTTTATTTTTAGTTTCTAATTAGAGGATTGTAACCTGTAATTTACAGGAGACAATCCTTTTAATTTTAATTTAATTCTATCATAATTGTAGTAATTAATATAGTCATCTATCGCTAAAATTAATTCATCTATATTTTTATATTTATCTTCTTGATCATAAAACATTTCTGTTTTAAGTAAACCAAAGAAGTTTTCCATCATTCCATTATCCATACTATTTCCTTTTCTTGACATTGATTGT
>CAKPCJ010000032.1 GCA_934141575.1 uncultured Bacilli bacterium | reverse complement strand
TGTTATATCATTACCATTATCATAATTTATTTCACTTAATGATATACTTTTTGATTTACCTAATTCTGGTAATTCTACTTTATTTTCTAATATCGTATCTACTGACTTTTCAGTTGATAATGCTTTTACTATTGATATTCCACTTTCTATAAATGCTTGTTTCTTTGATTTATCCATTACTCCTAGTATTGTTGGAACTGATATCAATAATATTACTGCTAGAATAGCTATTACTGTTAGTAATTCTATTAATGTAAAACCCTTTTTCTTCATACATCCTCCTATATTAGAAATTATACATTTTATGTCACTATTTTGCAATATATATTCATATAAATTTCTTTATTTTGCAACAAGTTTTAAGGCTTTGTTTATAAAAAAAAACACTTATTAGCTAATAAGCGTTGGTGCTAAAAAATTAAATATTTCTATATTTCTTAATATACCAAATAATATAGTTATAACAAGTAATATTATATATACATATTGGGGAATATATATTAAAAATTTCTTATTTATTATATAGTTTATTGTGCATATTAATAAATAAATTATAAATAACAGCATGAGGATAAATACTAATATATTATATCTAAATGCTTGATAAAAGTTTAATTCAATCAGCGATAATACAAGTCTTGTTATACCACATCCAGGGCAATAAAAACCTGTTAATTTTTTAAATGGACAGAATACTTTAATGCCTACATATTGATGTAATATATATATTGTTAGAAACAAAAAAAGAAAAAAAAGAAAATCTCTTATTTTTCTTTTTTTATACTCATTATTGTTGAACTGTTGTTGATGTTGCAAATTTATTAAGATCTGATTGAATCATGCAGTAACTTACTATTCCTAATCCAAAAATAGATAAGATCAAATATAATACTGAATTATCTGAAATTTGAACTCCTTTTTTATTACCAATTTCAAACATTGTTTTTCCCATTTTATAATTCCAGTAGAATGTGTAAATTCCACATGTAATTAAACCAAATAAGAATGATTTAACACCTTGCATATCCTTATCATCATTTAAGTATGCAGCATCATCAGTCATACCAATAAACCAAATGATTCCATAAATTCCGCATGTAACAATTGATAAGATTATTGATGTTACAATATTTCTTTCCTTTACCTCTTTTACCATAAATAAATATCCTCCTCTTTTTTTATATTATCAGAATAACATATATCGACATATTTTTCAATATATATATTTTAATTTATACTAATTATTTTGATACAAAGAACTTTACCTTCTATGTTTTCGCTAATATATCTTTCATTAAAGTCTATTTTTATTTGTAGTTCATTATTACTTGAATTTACGTAAATATCTATATTTATATTTTCACTATCTGTATATACATAGTGGTCATCTTCTATTTTTTTACTTTCATTTATTTTTTCTAGTATTGCTTTTAATGAAAAATAGTCTTCATCTAAATCAAATATTTTATCCTTTTCAATACCATTTATAAATATTACGTTTGTACTTTTATCAAGAACATACTTTTCAGTTGTTTCATTATCCGAATAGCTTATTTCACCACTATTTGTAGATGGAGTATCAATTCCAGTATATGTTATTGTTTCTTCCTTATCTACGTATTTAGTTGTAAGTGTATAAACATACTTGTAACTCTCATATTTAGACATGTCTATTATGTTAGTGGTATCTTTTTTAGGAATATTATTTTTGCTAACCAATGTTGATATGTGCGCTATTAGGAATAAAGTTAAAAAGAAAACAGCGTATAATCCAAGTTTTATTAGTGCTTTATACCTTGGATTTGCCCATATTTCTTTAAATTTTTCAAACTTTGACTTTTCTTCTTTATTTTTCTCTTTTTTCATGGTTTACCTCAAATACTTTACCAATAAGTTCACTTTTAGAAACCCCATTTAAGTATTCACTTACCAGCATTTCTCTTTTCCCTTCTGGTTTTATTTTTGTTAGTATTATTTCACCATCTATAGTACTAACGCCAATACCATCGCTATATACATTTATGATAGTTCCAGGAATAGTTGCTTTAGTTGTTCCTATTTTTGATTCACATATTTTAATTATTTTTTGGTCTAAAATAGAATAACCAGTTGGAAACGGATATAATCCTCTTATTTTATTATAAACATTTATTGTTTTATCGTTAAAACTTATTAATTCATCTTCTTTTTTTATAGTATAAGCAAATGTAACTTCATTTTGGTTTTGCTTTTTTCTTGAAATGTTTTCATCTACTATTTTAGGTATAGTCTCTATTATTAAATTTGCTCCCAAAATTGATAATTTATCGTGCAGGCTTCCTACATTGTCACTATCAAGTATATCTATTTTACTTTGAGTTATTATATCCCCATCATCCATACCTTCTGCCATATACATGATAGTTATTCCTGTTTCTTTATCCCCATTTATTATTGCTCTATGTATTGGTGCACCACCTCTATATTTTGGCAAAAGTGATGCATGAACATTAATACAGCCATATTTAGGGTAATCTAGAATTTCTTTTGGAATTATTTGCCCATAAGCACAAGTTACTATCATGTCTGGTTTGAGATTTAAAATTTCACTAAAATCACTTTTTATCTTTGATGGCTGAAATACATTTATTCCAAGTTCAATTGCTTTTATCTTAACTGGTGATGGTTTAAGTTTCCTTTTTCTACCAAATTCTTTATCTGGTTGTGTAACTACACCTATTACTTTAAAATTTGCTGCTAATGTTTCTAAAACTGGTACACTAAAATCTGGAGTACCCATAAATATTATTTTTAGTTCATTCATTTTATCCTCCAAAAAAAGTTAAGAATTACTTCTTAACTTAAATCTTCATTAATTCTTCTTCTTTAACCTTGAATAAATCTTCTACTTTTTTATTATATTTATTTACTAGTTCTTGAATTTCATTTAATGCACTCTTTTCAACATCTTCAGCTAATTCAAGTTTCTCAATTTGTTTATTTGCATCTTGTCTAATGTTTCTTATACCAATTTTAGCTTCTTCACTTATTGTTTTAACTTGTTTAACATATTCTTTTCTTCTGTCCTCAGTAAGTTCTGGAATATTTAATATAACTGTTTCTCCATTATTATTTGGTGTAAGCCCAATATTTGCATCGAATATAGCCTTTTCAATAGCGCCTATGCATGATCTATCAAATGGTTTAATTACCAACATTCTAGCTTCTGGTACAGATATATTAGCAAGTCCTTTTAATGGTGTATCAACTCCATAATAAGGAACAACTATACCATCTAACATACTTGGATTTGCCCTTCCAGCACGTACATTAGTAAATCTTTTTTCCATATTTTCAATATCTTTCATCATTTTTTCTTCAGTTAATAAAATAATTTCTTCCATTAAAATTTCTCCTTTATTTATAATAAAATTATAACAAATATAAATATTAATTACAAGAATTAAAGTTATAAAAATGTTAGTAAGAAATATATATTTAAAAAAGGTCAAGAAATTAATCTTGATCCTTATTTAAATTAGCACTTCCTGTAATTTCCGCCATTGTTTTTTTCAAACATTTAGGCATATCCTCTTCTGTTAAAGAAATTGTTGATGTTTCTAAGCTTTTAATTAAACCTTGATTATTTAAATTTGTCATATTAGTTAACATTTCATTAACAAAAGAAATTTGCTCTGAAATCTCTCTTTGATTTATCAACCCGTTACTTATAGATAGATTAGTGCGCAGAGATGGTATTATTATACTTTTAGTCAAATTCATTTTGCTAATAAATTCAAAATGAGTTTTTTCTAGTAAACTTAATCTCTTATAATCATTCATCATTAAAATAATAGCTGAATTAAAATCATTTATTTTTCCTAGTATTAAATCTTTTTCTAGTTTTTCTTCTTCACTTTCAATAAGTGATACTGCAGGATTTTTTCCCCTTTTATCTGTCTTATGTTTTAGTTCGTTAATTACATCTTCAGATTTATAGATATATATGGCTATAAGTTTTTTTAAGTATGAAAATACATCCAATTCTTTATTAAACTTTTCAATATTTTTGTCCAATAATTCATTCAAATTATTTAAAACCGATAAATTTATACTACTTTTTCTATCTCCAAATATTGCTGATAAAAATTTTTTCTTTCTTTGGTTTGAAAAGCTCTCTAAATTTCCAACTATTAGTTTTACTTCTTCTGTGTTAATTTCATTTTTAGAGTATAAGGTGATAGTGTTGTTAGCGTCATTTATTTGCCCAACAAGTTCTTCCAAGCCGCCAGTATAACTTGCAAGAGTTTGTGGGGATAATGCAGTTATTGGAGAAATTGGTTTTTCACTAAGAACTCTTAATGAATAAAATTGTTTCATTTTGGATGCTATTTTTTCCCCATCAATTTCATCTCCTATACTAGACCAAATTGGGTTAAACATCCAATTTGTAGCAAATAAATTGATATCAAAATTGCTAAATTGTTCAAAAAAATCAATATATTCATTTATATTGTTAGGGGTTTCATCACTCATTTCTGGCAAAAGGTTTTCGTCTATATTAAATTTGTTACATATCCTTTCCATATCAATGTTATTAAAAACTAGCGCTTTTCTCGCATCCTCGTTATTCAAATACAAGCTTATTAGTAAAGCTAATGTTTCCTTTTGATACACATCCGGCTTGTGGTTACCACTGCTATAATATCTTTTGAGATTTAAATTTTGATTTTTAAAACTATCAACTATTCTAATAGCATTAAAAAACTCCCTTTTGATTCTTGACTTTTCTAAATTTTTGATTAGATTACTTCTAATTTCATTTTCGTTTTCTAAAACTAATGCATCTAAATTTTCTATACTACCGTATATCTTACTTAGTATACCTAGGGGCGTATATTCTTCATCTAGTGGAATAAATTCTGAATACTCATTTATCGCTTCTTTTAAATCTTGATAATCAATATAGCATCTACTTATATAATTATTTATTTTCAATTTTGGTTCAAAAAATCTAATATATTTTGCATCTAATTGTTTATAGTCACACGTAAATATTGCTTTTATTACTGCTGTATTTGTAGTTGATCCAAAAATTTCCACATGTTGATGGTTAAATTTAATGCAAAAATCATAGTACACAGCCCATAGCATTAATTCGACATTTTCTTTTTTTATTTGTTTCAGAAGTTTTGTAAGTGATCCTTGATTTATATTTCTATATATAGTGTTTCTTTCAGATTCACTGACTATTTGTTCATCCATAGTATACTCAACCCCTCGTGGTAAGATATCTTAACATATATCTTTATTTATGTCAATTTGATAACAAAAAAAGGCTTATTAGCCTTCTATTTGTTTTCTTACTTCTTCAGCAAAATTTTCTTCTTTCTTTTCTATTCCTTCGCCAACTTCATAACGTCCCCATGCTTTGATAACTCCACCTTTAGATTTAACAAAGGCTGAAACACTTTGTTTATCTCCTTTTATAAATGGTTGTTCTTCTAAGCATACTTCTTTGTAGAAAAATTTATTTATTTTTCCTTCTACTATCATAGAAACCTTTGATTCATCTGTTCCTTCATTTTTAACTTGTTCAGTTAATATTTCTCTTTCTTTTGAAATAACATCTTCTGGAACTTCTGTTTTACTTAAATATTTAGGATTTAAAGCAGCTATATGCATTGCTACATCTTTACTAGTTGCTTCATCTACTCCTTCAATAATAACATAACTTGAAATTTTGCCACCCATATGAATATATGTTCCGATTGATTCATTATCATTTGCTTCTTTTACATCTAAGCGTCTAAATGATAATTTTTCGCCAATTTTTACTGTTTTTTCAACTACTAATTCTTCAATTGTATTTCCAGCACTTGTAGTTAATTTCATAGCGTCCTCTAGGGTTGTTACATCACTATTTAAAATAGTATTAAGTATTTCTTCTACAAGACCTTTAAATTCAGCATTTTGACTAACGAAGTCAGTTTCTGAATTTATTTCTATCATAACTACTCTCTTGCCGTTTGATTTAACTGCTGTTAATCCTTCAGCAGCAACACGTCCACTTTTTTTTGCAGCTTTTGCCAATCCGTTTTCACGCAAATATTCAACTGCTTTGTCCATGTCTCCGTTAGATGCTGTTAAAGCTTTTTTGCAATCCATCATTCCAACGCCAGTCATTTCTCTTAAATTTTTAACATCGTTTGCTGTAAACATAATTATTATCCTCCTTATTTTAAAGCTTCTAATAATTCTTCTTTTTTCATTTTAGAATAACCTTTGATATCTCTTTCTTTAGCTAAATTTTTTAATTCAGTAACATTTAAAGTACTAAGATCTACCTTTTTTTCTTCTTTTTTAGGTTCTTCTTTAATTTCTTCTTTTACTTCAGCAACTTTTTCTTGTTTTTTTGTTTCTTTAGGTTGTTCTTTTTTATCTTCTTCGTTAACAAAGTCGATAACTTTACCACCATTTACTGTAACAATAGCATTTGCCAAAACACCTAAAATAACTTTAACTGCTCTAACTGCATCATCATTTGCAGGTATTACATAATCAACATCATCTGGATCGTTATTTGTATCAACTAATCCGATAACTGGGATATTTAATTTTCTTGCTTCTAATACAGCATTTATTTCCTTCTTTGGATCTACAACTATCATTGCTTCTGGAATTTTTTTCATGTTGCGGATACCACAAAGATATTTATTCAATTTTTCATATTCTTTTCTTATTTTTATAACTTCTTTTTTAGGAAGTAATTCAAAGATTCCTTCTTTTTCTTGTCTTTCTATTTCATCAAGACGAGCTATTCTTCTTTTAATAGTTTTGAAGTTAGTTAATGTACCACCTAACCATCTTTCGTTTACATAGTACATTTCTGATCTTTCTGCTTCTTCTTTTACTGCTCCACTAGCTTGTTTCTTTGTACCAACAAAGATAACCTTTCCACCAGCTTCTACAATGTTATGAATAACTTCATAAGCTTCTTCAATTTTCTTTTCTGTTTTTTGTAAATCAATAATATGAATATCATCTCTTACAGAGAAAATATATTCTTTCATTTTTGGATTCCATCTTTTAGTTTGATGACCAAAGTGAACTCCGGCTTCTAGTAAGTAGCTCATTGATACTACTGCCATAATTTAATCATTCCTTTCGTTTTTACCTCCGCTTATCTCAAATCTAAACACCACTTTATACAAAGCACTAGGCATTTAAATCAATAGCGTGTGTATTTGGTTTTAAACCAAGTTCCATATTACCATATTTTACTTAACTTAACAATAGTTTTTACTTATTTTTTAATATTTTTAGTGGTTTTAAATATAAGCTAAGTTCTTTTATTTCTGTTTTTTTGTTCCTAACTATATTTAAAAATGCTTGTCTTACTATTTTTTTGATATAATATTCCGAAAAATTATTTTCTCTATTACTATATATTTCTCTAATACATTTTAGAGCTTCTATTTTTTTATCTCTATTGTAGTTTTCTTCAATAAAATCTTTTGTCTTCATAAAAGCAAACCTATCAGCACGTTTTTCTATTGTAAATGAATCATGATTTTCAAAATATACTTCGTTATTTCCTTCTATGAATACAATAACAAATTCCATTAGTGCTTCTACTTTTGATTTTGAATCTAGTTTACCATTATTTAAACTAGCCAAGTCCTTTAAGTGCTTTAACTCATGAAATCCAGCGAATAATAGTTCAGTTAGGCTTAAATTAAGAACATTATCACTTATGGCTATTATTCCCTTAATATTATTTTTACATATTGATGGTCTCATTTCTAAAATGTTTTCATTATCATAATCAATATTAAATACTACATCTAAATTATTTTTCTTTGCTTCAGTCATAATAGCACTATATAGAACTATTAATTTTTTTGCTTTTGAATTTGAAGTATCTGATATAATTTTTTTTGAATAATCGTTAATTAAATTCATTTCTTCAGGCAAAATATTTATGAATGACCCTATTAAAAACAAGATATAGCCTTCTAATACTTTATCATCATTTGGATTTGAATTTATATAGTTTGCTAAAATTTCTAATATATCAGCTATTTTTATACCTAATACTTTGTTAAAACCATTATTATAAAACATAGTTAGTTTTTTTCTTGATATATCATTACTGATAATTTTCTTTGACAATTCTAATTTATTCATATTAATCTCCACAATACATGCTTTTATTTTTTACACACTTGCATCTTTCTTGTGTTTCATCTGATACATATTAAATTAGTGTTTAGTCTATATTTATTTTTAGCAAAAGTCAATAAAAAAAAACTCTTAAAAGAGTTTAATCCATATATTTGCTCATACTTTTCATAACTTGATTAACCTGTTTTTGAGAAGGGGTTCTTCCCATTTGAGTCATCATAGCGCGTACCATTTGTTCATTTATTGGAGGGTTTTTCTTTAGGTATTTTTTCATATAGTTTCTAGCTATGAAAAATCCTGCTAATCCTCCTACTATTAATCCTGCTAAAAGATATAATATATCCCAAATCATTTTATTTCCTCCTTGAAATTTATTTTATTTAACCAAAAATAGTCATCTCCATCAAAATCACACACATATAAATTATCATCATAACCTTGCAATAGTTTAAATATTACAGGATTATTTTGATTAGTTAACACTTTTATTCTAGATGATCCTACAATTATCTTTGTTACCTCATGTGTACTCATATCATTTAATATATATGTATCTTCTGATATTTTGATGTGATAATTGTCATATCTTTGTATATATTTATGGAGATCCACTTTGTTAAATGGCAAGGCAATTTGTTCAAATAATTTAAATGCAAATTTACAATCTTTACGATTAACTTTACTTATTTGTTCCATCATTTGATAAAGAGTACGAGGTTTATTCTTATATAGTTTGGTAAAATGTGTATTAATCATAAATATATTATAAACTCTCACTCTATCACCTCTTTTTTTATTATACAACAAGTATTTATTTTTTCATATACTATTTTAACAATTCATATATTCTGTTTTCTAGTGTTATATAGTCTAGTTTGTTATCTTTCAATATATCTTCTTTCTTTGCACTTTTTCCAAAATTATCCATTGTAATTAAGTATTTATCATTATATACAAATTCATTCCAACCAAATGATGATAAAAATTCCATGACTACTACTTTTATTCCCATCGGAATAATCATATCTTTATACTCTTTAGATTGTTCTTTAAACAGATTCATAGAAGGCATGCTTATTACTCTTATGTCTATGTCTCTTTCAAAAAGTCTATTAGCTATTTTTATTGCTGTTGTAACCTCAGAACCAGTTGCGATTATAATTCCATTCAATTTTGCAACTTCTTTTCTAACTATATATGCACCAAATCTTACATCAAATTGTTTTGTGGTACTAATTATTTGTATTTCTTCTTTTGATAATACAAGTGCTGATGGTTTATTAGTTTCTTTTAATATTAAATCCCATGCCCCAACAATTTCATTTGCATCTGCTGGTCTAAATACATTTATATTAGGCGTGCTTCTTAACATTGCAAGTTGTTCCACTGGTTGGTGTGTTGGTCCATCTTCGCCATTTAAGATTGAATCGTTGGTAAATATATATACAACCGGTAATTTCATTATTGCGGATTGTCTAATTGCTGGCTTTAAATAATCAGAAAATTGTAAAAAGCAAGAACAGTATGGTCTAAGTCCGCACAATGCTAACCCATTTGAAATTGCTCCCATAGCGTGTTCCCTTACGCCATACATTATATTTCTTCCTGAATAATCTTTTGGACCAAATACTGCAAAATTATTAATGTATGTTTTTGTAGATGATGAAACATCTGCAGAACCACCTATCATAAATGGCATTTGGTTTGCTATGTCTTGCATTACTTCGCTGTTTGTACTTCTAAGTGATGATTTGTAATCTGATATAAATTTGTCTTTAAACATAGATATTACATCATATTTTAAACCTCTAGTCATAAGGGATTCTATTTCGGCTTTTAACATTGGTGCAGCATCATTCATGTATTGATTATAATTTTCTGCCCATAGGCTGTATTTTTTGTTACTTCTTTCATATATTTGTGACCTAAATATATTTGTTGCTTCTTCAGATATAGCAAATGCAACATCTCTTACACCGAGATTAGTTTTTAATGTTGTTATTTCTTCTGCTGTAAGTGGGGTTCCATGAATTTTGTTTGTTCCTTCATTAGGTGCATATTTGCCAATAGTTGTTTTTATTTCTATTATAGATGGTTTATCTGTAACCATTTTTGCCTTTATTATAGCTTTATCAATTTGATTAACATCTTCTCCATTTGTAACTAATTGGGTATGCCAACCCATAGCCTCATATCTTTTTAATACGTTTTCATTAAATGTATCTGCTGTACTCCCATCTAAGCTTATATTATTTGAATCATAAAGTACGATTAACTTATTTAATTTAAGTGTTCCCGCTAATGAAGAAGCCTCATATGAAATTCCCTCCATTAAATCACCATCACTGCACAAAACGTATGTATAGTTATTAAATATCTCCAAAGCTGTTTTATCCATTAGATTTTTTTTCTTTTGGTTATATTTTGCCGAAAGGTGTGCTTCTGCCATTGCCATTCCAACTGCAGTTGCTAATCCTTGTCCTAACGGTCCAGTTGTAGCATCTACTCCTGGTGTAATACCTACTTCTGGGTGTCCTGGGGTTTTTGAATTTAGTGTTCTAAAATTTTTTAGATCTTCTAGTGATATATCATATCC
>CAKPCJ010000031.1 GCA_934141575.1 uncultured Bacilli bacterium | reverse complement strand
GGTTTTAGGTACAATAGCAAATTTATATAAAAACTATAGGCCATTTAATTTTTTTTCAATAATATCTGTAATTTTATTATTTATAGGAATTTTGTTCTTGATACCAGTAGTTATTGAATATTTTGAAACAGGGTTAGTTCCGAGATTTCCTTCATTTATAGCAAGCTGTATATTTCTAGTTATGAGTATTCAATCTTTCTTTGGAGGACTTATACTTGATAACATGAATAAAATTGACAGGAGAAATTTTGAAATTAATTATATTAACTTTAGCGATAAAGAAAAAATGCTAAAAAGTGGGAGAAAATAAATGAAGAACCTAATTGATAAAGGAAAAAAAATATATTTAAAATATAAAAGTCAGATATTATATTTGTTTTTTGGCGGTTTATCGACTTTACTAAATATAGTGATTTTCTTTATATTTAATACTCTAATAAAAATAGATTATCAAACATCAAATGTAATTGCATGGATTATAGTAGTAATTTTTGCATATATAACAAATAAAATATGGGTTTTTGAAAGTAAAAAAGAAACAAAATCTGAACTATTAAAAGAAACGGTTTCGTTCTTTGGGTCCAGGCTATTAACACTGGGCATTGAATTTATACTCCTATACTTATTTGTAGAGAAATTCAATATACTAGAATTAGTATCAAAAATTATTATAAACATTGTTGTAATTGTTTTAAACTACGTTTTGAGTAAACTATTTGTATTCAAAAAAAAGAATAATCAAGCTATAAAAAACACACAAAAAAAAAATAAAATTATAGAATTAGTGGCAATTTCAGTAATAACATTTACTGTAATAAGCGTATTTTTGTATAAATATGAGATTAATGAAAATGGATATACAAGATCATATTTCATAACAGAATCCACTAAAAAAGGAGAATTATCGCAATTAAAAGGTGAATTATATTTTGATGTACACGATGGTTATACAATTACATCAGAAATAAAAATAATAAAAGAAAATAGTAAATATTTATATATCAATTTTCATAGCGATTATATAAACTCAATAACGAGTAAGTATAAGATAAGAATAACGGATAGAAATGGTACAGTAATTTATGAAGAATTTATTAATGATAGATTCATAACAGGCGGAACATACAAAATTGAAATACCAAATCTAAAAAAAGGAAACTATAATATTGCATTCAAATATAGTGGAAATGATTCTGCATTTTCTCCAACATACAATTCTAAATTGGCTGGAGATATATACTTAAATGGTTCAAAAATAAACGGAGTACTAGACATAGAGGTCTTATACAAAGAAAATTCTGTTTACACAGTGTTATACATTTTTATATTTGTACTTACCTCACTATTTTTAGTGTATTTATATTTAATAAATAAATACGATCATATCCCTATAGAAAAAAAATTCTTATTTTTAGCAATTCCTATATTTGCTATATATTTTGTAGTAATTCCACCAAATGCTGGACATGATGAAGAACTACATTGGTATAGAATATTTGAAATATCAGAAGGCGGATTTGTTTCAAGTGTAGATAATGGTTCTACAGGGTATATCTTACCAGAGAATGTTGATATAGATATTCCATGGATAGAACAATTTAGGTATATCAATATAACAAATAATAAAAAAGTACTTGATTATAACAAAAAAATATTTGTTGCAAACGGAACTATGGCAGTATATTCACCTATACAATATTTGCCACAAGTTACAGGTGTATTTGTCACTAAACATATAACAAATAAATCACTAACAATATATTATGTCGGAAGATTATGTAATTTAATAGCGTGTATTGTATTATTATACTTAGCTATTAAGATTATACCATATTATAAAAAAATATTATTTTTACTGGCATTCATCCCAATAGCTATAGAAGGATTTACGACGTTATCGGGCGATGGAATGTTAATAGCTATATCATATCTTTTTATAGCATACGTGCTAAAGCAGATTGAAATTAGTGATAAATTAAAATTAAAAAATTATATAATAATAATTCTCTTAGGAAGTTTTATAGCACTTTCAAAATTAGTATATATACCGATAATAGGCTTATTGCTATTGCTACCAAGCACTAAATTTAAAAATAAAAAAGGCAAAATAATAAAATTATTTATATTGTTTGCAGTTCTATTAGGAGTAAATACAATATGGAATTGTATTGCAAATCAATACTTAGAAACATATACACAAGGAAAATCGTCATTTCAAATTCAAAACATACTATATAATCCTATAAAGTATTTTCAAATATTCATGTATACATTAGAAAGAGAAGGATTAAATCTTATTGAACAAATTTTTGGAAAATATCTTTTATGGGGAGAACTATGTGAAAATTATACAATAGTACCATTATTGTTAGGAGTAGTTTCTATTATATTAGCGGTTAATGACAACAATAAGAAACAAAGTAAAAAAAGTATTATAGTTATGTCAATGATTAGCTTAATTATAATCGCACTTATATTTACAAGCATATATATACAATGGATAACTGTTGGAAGTGACTACATATATGGTATACAAGGAAGGTACTTCTTAGCTATAATGCCATTAGTATTGATAGTAATATCTAATATTGTTAGAACAAAAATCCAAATATCGGATAAAATATTAAATAAAATATTAATATACACTTGCGTTTTAGTTAATTATATAACTATAATGGAATTAGTAATAATGTTTTTATAGAGGTGATTAAATGGAAAAAATAACAGTAATAGTACCATGTTACAATGAAGAAGCAGCACTTCCAATTTTTTATGAGGAAATAGAAAAAATTTCAAAAGAAATGAAAAATGTGGATTTTGAATATTTATTTGTAAATGATGGTTCAAAAGATAAAACATTAGACATACTAAGAGAACTTAGTAAAAAAGATAAAAAAGTGAGATATATATCGTTTTCTAGAAATTTCGGAAAAGAAGCCGCAATGTATGCAGGATTAGAAAATGCAACCGGCGATTATGTGACACTAATGGACGCAGATTTGCAAGATCCACCTTCACTATTGCCAGAAATGTATAGATTAATAAAAGAAGAAGGATACGATTCAGTAGGAACTAGGAGAGTTACTAGAAAAGGAGAACCACCTATAAGAAGTTTCTTTGCAAGAATGTTTTACAAAATAATAAATAGAATGTCAAAAATAGAAATGGTCGACGGGGCTAGAGACTACAGATTAATGACTAGACAGGTTGTTGATTCAATTGTTTCATTAGAAGAATATAACAGGTACTCAAAGGGATTATTTAGTTTTGTTGGATTTAATACAAAATGGATTGAATTTGAAAACGTAGAAAGAGTAGCTGGTGAAACAAAATGGTCCTTCTGGAAATTATTTGTTTATGCATTAGAAGGAATAGTTGCATTTTCAACTGCACCACTTGCTATATCAGCAGTTGTTGGAATAATATTTTGCCTAATTTCATTTATAGCAGTTATATTTATAATAGTAAAAACTCTTGCATTTGGTGATTCAGTTTCTGGATGGCCATCAATGGTTTGTATAATGTTCTTCTTAAGCGGTATTCAATTATTTTGTACAGGAATTATTGGTCAATATCTTTCAAAAACTTACCTTGAAACAAAGAAGAGACCAATATATATAGTAAAAGAAACAGAAAAAAATAAGAAAAGAGGTTAAAAATGAAAGTTTGTGTAATTGGAGGAGCAGGCTATATAGGAAGCCATGCCGTATATGAATTAATAAGGGATAACAATGAAGTTGTAGTAATTGACAATTTATCTACAGGATTGAAAAAGGCGGTTCATAAAGATGCTAAATTTTATTTAGGAGATATAACAGTAAAAAGTGATTTAGTTAAAATATTCAAAGAAGAATGTGACAAGAAACCCTTCGATGTAGTTATGCATTTTGCCGCAAAGTTAATAGTGCCAGAAAGCGTAGAAAAACCACTTGAATATTATCATAATAATGTTGAAGGCTTAAGAATAATGTTGGAAGTTATGAAAGAATTCAATATTAAAAATGTAGTATTCTCATCAACAGCAGCCGTTTACGGTGAACCTGAAAAAGAAATATGTGAAGAAGATAATAGAACTAAGCCTATTAATCCATATGGTGCCACTAAACTAGCATGCGAAGAAATGATAAAATGGGTATGCAAAGCTTATAATATGAACTATTGTATATTCAGATATTTCAATGTAGCAGGAGCAGATTCTTCTCTTGAAATAGGATTAGAAAAAGACAATTTGACTCACTTAGTTCCAATAACTATTCAAACAGCACTTGGAATAAGAAAGAAAATGCAAGTGTATGGAAATGATTACGATACAAAAGACGGTACTTGCGTTAGAGATTATATACACGTTAGTGATTTAGCAAGAGCACATGTTTTAGGGGCAAAATATATATTAAATAACAATAAGTCTATTTTACTAAATTTAGGTTCAAATGAAGGATATACCGTAAAGGAAGTAATAGATGAAGTAGCAAAAATTAAACCTGTTAACTATGAATTTGTGGAAAGAAGAGCAGGGGATCCAGCAAAGTTAATTGCCTCAAATAAAAAAGCAAAAGAAATATTAGGTTGGACTCCAAAGTACAATCTCAAAGATATAATAGAAACAGACATGGCATTTAGAGATAAAATAAGCAAAGAAAGTAAATAACGTGTTAAATAGTTAATTGATAAAAAAAACTATAATTATATATAGTTTTTTTATGTTATAATGAAAATGGTGATAATATGAGTCTAGAAGAATTTAAATACATTTTAATTCCAGTCACTGCGCTTGTTTCTTCACAGGTTATAAAATTTATAATAGAAACGATAAAGTACAAAAAAGTAAATATAGAAAGATTACTTAATGGAAATGGTGGAATGCCAAGTTCACATAGTGCTACATCATTTTCAATAGTTACAGCTATTGGAATGGCAGAGGGGTTTGATTCTCCTATATTTGCACTTGGATTAGTATTCGCATGTATAGTAGCCTATGATGCTAGTGGAGTAAGAATGGAAACAGGGAAACAAGCAGTTGTAATAAATGAATTGGTTGATGTTGTAAAAGATAAGAAAAAAAATAATTTAGAGTTTAAAAAATTGAAGGAACAATTGGGTCACAAACCACTAGAAGTATTTTTTGGAATTTTACTAGGAATAGCGATTGGATTAATATATACTATTTAGGGGGAAAAATAAAATGACAATAAATGACGTAAATATAAATTATATAATAAAAGATAATGGATTTGATAAATGGGCTGTTTTATTGCATGGATGGGGTCAAAATATTCAAATGATGGAGCCACTTTGCGGAGGGCTAGAAGATTCATGTAACATATTGATAGTTGATTTACCAGGATTTGGACTTAGTACAGAGCCAAAGAAACCGTATACTATAGATGATTATGCCGATATAATTCATAAATTACTATCTAATTTGAAAATTGATAATCCTATTATGATTGGACATTCATTTGGTGGAAGAGTTTCTATAAAATATGCCTCAAAATATAAAGTAAGAAAGCTGGTATTACTTGCTAGCCCGTTCAAAAAAAGCAAACAGACACATACATTAAGAACAAAAGTACTTAAAAGTTTGAAAAAGGTGCCAGTTTTATCTAATTTAGAAGAATTTGCAAAAAAACATATAGGATCAAGGGATTATAAAAATGCAACTCCAATAATGAGACAAGTTCTAGTTAATGCAGTTAATGAAGATTTAAAAGAAGATGGGAAAAAAATAACATGTCCTACAATCATTATATACGGTACTTTAGATGAAGAAGTTACTGAAGAAGACGTAAAAGAAATAGAATCTACACTAAAAGATGCGGCATTAATAATATATGAAGGTTGCACACATTATGCATATCTAGAAAGAATTGATCAAACAAACAATATATTAAGAAGTTTTATAAATGAGGAAGTGAAATAATGAATATATTTTTAATTTCATTAATACCATGGATTATTTATATTATTATTAAAATAAATAGACCACTCATGTATATTCAACAAAACGTTTATGACTCGAGTATGAGATATTTTAAGTGGTGCATCAAAAACTGGAAAAAATCACTTGTGGCATTAGATATACTAGGTATGCTGTTTGCAATAAATTTTAAATATAATTTTATAGTATTTATGTTATTATTTCTAATTAACATAATTCTTATTTATAACCAATACAAAAAAGAAGAACTTATTAAACCACTAGTAGTAACAAGTAGAATAAAAAGAATGTGTGTAACAATAACTATTATGTATTTAATACCAATTACTATAATGATATCAAAATTCAATGCAGATCACATTGGAATATACTACTTAATATTAAGTTTATGTAGTTACATAATATATTTTGCGGTACTATTAGCTAACAGAATTAACTTTCCAGTTGAAAAATGCGTTTATTTTTCATACAAACATAAGGCAACAAAAAAACTAAAATCCATGAAAAATTTGCAAATAATAGGTATTACTGGAAGTTATGGTAAAACAAGCAGTAAAAACATATTAAGTAGTATACTAAATGTAAAATATAATGCATTACCAACGCCCAAAAATTTAAATACTCCATATGGCCTAATGATAACTATAAATAACTATTTGGACAAATTTGATGATATATTTATAGCTGAAATGGGGGCATACTTTAAAGGAGAAATAAAAACATTATGTGATTTTGTACATCCAAAATATGGAATACTTACAAAAATAGGCAAAGCTCATATGGAAACCTTTGGAAGTCAAAAAAAGATACAAGAAGGAAAGTTTGAACTTATTGAATCGCTTCCAAGTGATGGAGTTGCTATACTTAATAAAGATGATGAACTTCAAACATCATATAATTTAAAAAATAAAGTAAAAATAATTTGGATAGCAATTTATGATAAAACGGCTGATGTATACGCAGAAAATATTAAATACTCTATGGCAGGAACAAGTTTTGATTGTGTATTTAATAATACAAAAGAAAAAATACACTTGGAAACTAAATTATTAGGTGAACCTAATATATACAATATATTAGCGGCCATAGCATTAGGAAAATACTTAGGACTTTCTAATCAAGAACTAATAAATGGAACAGCAATGACAAAACCAGTCGAGCACAGATTGGAAATTAAACAAAATGGGGACATTACATTTTTGGATGATGCCTATAACTCAAATGAAATAGGTGCAAAAATGGCTCTCGATACATTGAAACTTATGGATGGAAAAAAGATAATAATAACTCCAGGAATGGTAGAACTAGGTAAGGAAAGTTATGATGTAAATAAAAAATTTGGAATACAAATGTGCGACGTTTGTGATGAAATAATATTAGTAAAAAATGATATGACAAACTATATAAAAGAAGGTATAGAAGAAAAAAAATACAGTATAGAACACCTTCATATTGTAAATACTGAAAAAGAAGCTTTAAGTTTAATATATACATTAAAAGGTAAGAAAACATATGTATTGTTAGAAAATGATTTGCCGGATATATTTAAATAATTGTAGGAGATGAGTTGTAATGAATATTAAGTTAGGTGTAATTTTTGGTGGAGAAACAGTAGAACATGAAGTAAGTATAATATCCGCTGTTCAAGCCATGGCAAGTATAAATAAAGATAAATATGATATAGTTCCAATATATATAACTAAAGATAAAAAAATGTATACTGGAAGAATGCTTATGGATATTGAAAATTATCAAGATATGAGCGTTATAAAAAGATATGCAAAAGAGGTAACACTATATAAAAAAGGTGATAGATTTGTATTACAATCTGTAAAAGGATTTAGAAGAATAATTGATGAAATTGATATCGCATTTCCAATAGTACATGGGGCAGGCGCAGAAGATGGAACTTTGCAAGGCTATTTAGCTAATATTGGAATTCCATTTGTAGGTAGTGATATTTATGCATCAGTGGTTGGACAAGATAAGGTATATCAAAAAGATATATTTAAAGCTAATGGAATAGATGTACCAGAATATATGTGGTTTTATGATACAGATTATATGAAAGAAAAAGAAGAAATTATAAAAAAAGTAGAGAAGATGGGTTATCCTGTAATCATTAAACCAGCTAAACAAGGCTCTTCAGTTGGTATTACTGTAGCTGAAACAAGAGAAAAATTGGTTTCAGGTATAGAAGAAGCAATAAAGTATGATTCTAAAATACTTATAGAAGAGGTAGTAAAAAATCTTAGAGAATTTAATATAAGTGTACTTGGTAACAGTGACTCACAAAAACTAAGTCAAATAGAAGAAGTGTCAACGAAAAATACTTTTCTAACTTATCAAGATAAATATATTTCGGGAAGAAAAGGCAAAACAGGAAAGCTAAAGGGAATGGCAGTTGCCGGAAGACAAATACCAGCTAATATGGATGAAAAATTAAAGAAAACGGTAGAGGAAACGGCATTAAAAGTATTTAGGGTATTAGGATTACAAGGATTATGCAGACTTGATTTCCTTGTGGATTCAAAGAAAAATAAAGTATACATTAATGAACCAAACACAATTCCTGGATCTTTATCATTTTACCTATGGGAAGGTCTTGGTGTTTCATACACTGAACTTTTAGATGAAATGATACAATTAGCAATTAAGAACTATAAAAACAGTGAAAAGAAAACATATTCGTTTGAATCAAACATACTTTCAAATTTTTCAGGATTAAAAGGCTGCAAAGGTTTAAAAACAAAATTAAAATAATGAAAAAGCATTTTAAAGTTATAAAAAATGTAGACAGTTAAAATGATATGAACCCCGTTTCTTGGACATAAGAAAAACGAGGTTTTTATATGCCAAAATTAACTTACGAAGATAAAATAAATTCATGAACCAATCACTTTGTGTACTAATCTTGAATTTCAGAATCCAAATTTAACCAATTATGGGAAAAAGTTATGCTATAAACTATAAAAACCCAATTCAATATAAGATTGAATCAGGGTTTTATTTTTTTGTCTACTTTTATCAATAGTTTATTTAATTTTCTTTTGAATTGCCTTAATTTCATCCAATTTAGATTTAATATCCATTATTTCGTCAAAAGATAAAAACGTATTATGAATGATTGAATTTTCTATTAAATACTTACTATCGTAATTTGGTAAAAGACTTCTTAAATAATTGTAATTCCTTATAACCTTTTTTCTAGAAATAATATGACTGCCAAATACATAAGAAGTATCATCAAATTTAAAATTTGATTCCAAATCATCAAGTTCATGAGATACTTCATAAATACCGTCTTTTGGATTTAAATTATCTAAATATTTACAAATCTGCTTATCCATTAAATTTTTATAATCAGTAAATACAAAATTTTCTAACATTTTATTTGGAATAACAAAGTTATTTCCAGTAGAAACACTGTCTAAAAGTTTTGCAGAGTCATTAAAAATATTTATTTTCATCAATTTTGATACATATATTCTCATTGCAATATCTTTAGAAGAATGTTTTAAAATTCCAAAATTTTGTTTAATAAAATCGTACAATCCTAATTCTATAAACAAATCAACATTCTTAAAAAAATCGTTATCCTCTATTACAGAGTATGTTAGTGGTATACTTTTATCTAATCCATAAACTTCAAATGTTTTAAGAGAAGAATTAAAGTTATCAGGATCTGTTAATAAAGCTTCATCTAAATGTGAATTATCTGCCTCAAAACCATTATCAATAATTTTATCATAATTGCTTAATATAGAAGGATATTTTCCTGGTAGTTGATTAATGCGGTTCACAAAATATAAAATATCAGGATGCTTAATAATAAAACTTTTGGTTATAGTTCCTTGATTAAGCAAGATAATAATATTATTTATTATTATTTTTGCAGTACTTACAAGAGCTTCCGCACCATCAACAGAGTTAACATTAATTAATTCACATGGAGACGAATTTAAGGAAGTCAAAATTTTATCAATGCAGTCAATAGGTGTATGTTCAAGTAATACTTTTAGACATTCTTCATTTAGGTCATCTATATTAAATCCAAGCTCATTATAAATGTACTTAATATAATCAGAACTATTCTTTTTAAGTTCCATGTTTTTTTCAGAAATGTCTACAAAGTAATTGTTATTAATTCTGTTAACAAGTGCATAATATTCATAAAGAAGTTCATCATCATTTATTTTTTGAAATAAATCATTTGAAGCATAAATCATTTTGTTACTGTGTGAATGAGATAAAATATCATTCATAACTCTCTGCATTGCTCCTAAAATATTTTGTTTCTCAACGACAAATCTATTATTCTCTTTAACATATGCAGAGTGCTTTCTATTAACAGTAGCAATTTTATTTTGAAGATTTGTCTTTTCTGCCATATAATCGACAAGATCTCTCGTGATAACATTTTCATCAACATTACAAGTATAATAAATTGAAAAAATAAGTGCCATATTCATACTTTCAACATATCTATCACTATGTAAATTTGAAAAATCTATACTAGATATATCAAAAAAGTTATCATCTTCTATATTTTTTGAAACATGCTTTGTCAATTCACTAAAAAATTCTCCAAATTGCTGAGTTAAAATCCTAATATCATTAATTAATTGCTCATAAGTTACATCGTCAATACATCCAATATGAAAAGCCATCATTATCTCTTGAAATGTAATTGTAGTCGAGCCTATTTTATTTCCAGTTATTTTTGATAAAAAGTCATCAAGTATGTGAAATTTGCCAATATTTTCAAATTGTGTATCCCTAATTTCTTTGGCCTTATTATTTAATTTTCGTACGAACTTCTCCATCAATACTAGCCCCCTTATCCTTTGATAATAATTTTTCAAATAATGCATTAGTTATATTTTGATTAACTTTTAAAAATTCCTCTCTATTATTTTTTAATTGTTTATGTATATATGGTAATTGATTATAAAGTAGGGAATCCATATTTTTCAAATTACTTTGATAATCTTTTGCCACTTGGAACTTTTTAACAAACATAGTAGTAATTATGTATATTCCTGGTTCAATTTGGTCGTATAAAACACGAGAATAGTTTTCTTTAACCTGTAGCATATTAGTTTTATAATTTCCACTTGATGTACCAATTCTCTTGAAATTTTTAAAATTACCATTTTGTATAGATAAAAATAATGAATAGAATGAATCATAGAATTCAATAGGTATAGCCTTTAAATCATTCTCTATACTTATATTTCCATAACCAGTCGTTAAGTAAATCAATGTATTTTTAGGAGTACTTGTATTTGAATTTATATCTTGATTTCTTATTTTAAATAAAGAATCTAACAGAAAACTTAATTTTGAAATATCTGAATCAAGGCTATTATCTGTATTCCCAGTTTCTATTTTTTCTTCGTTAACTAGTTTAGTAAGCTCTATTTTTTCTTTCAATATTGCTGAAATAATTATATTTAAAGTACTTTCATATTCTGATTGTGATATATTACTTTGAACATAATTTTTTATATCCTCAAAATTATTCATTAATAAAAGTGATTGAACAAAAGAAGCTGTATCTATTTTTATATGTTTTTGTAAAGGTAATATATCTCCTTCTTCTTTCTTTTCATCTATAGGAAATAAAAAGTTATAATTCTTCTTTTTTACTTTAAAGTTACCAGGTTCTGATAGAAGTTTATTCTCTCTCTCATAATCTTTAATTACTTTGTAATTATTAGAGTAAACTAATTTCATTAATTCTAACTTTTCAGTATAATTTAAATCAGAATTGTCTAATAGTTCAATTATTTCGCCTATATCAATAAAATCATAAGATTCTATAATAGAATTTATATGCCTTAGAATTTCTTCATAGCTTTTCATCAAAAACCCCCCTTTGAAATTAGGCTATATTATAACATTACTTTTAAATATTGTAAAGAAAAACTATTAGAGTTCTCTAATAGCGTTTTTAATTATATTGACAGAATTATTAAATTTTCCTTTTTCTTCATCATTTAGTGATAAATCAATGACACGTTCTATACCATTTTTGTTGATAACTGAAGGCTGTCCAATATATATTTCGTTTTGATCATTATAAGACGAAACAGTAATAATTGTATTTTCATCACCCAATATAGCATTTGTAATTCTAGTAAGACACATACCAATTCCATAATAAGTAGCACCTTTTCTATTAATTATTTCATATGCAGCATCTCTTACATTGACATATATTTCATTTAATTCATTATCAGATAAATAATTTGTTATTTTTTCAACACCTACATTAGTTAAACTCCATGGCACAAATTCAGAGTCACCATGTTCTCCAATTACGTAAGCGTGAATATTTTTAGGATTAACACTAAGTTTCTCACTAAGTATATATCTTAGTCTTGAAGTATCCAAGCTTGTTCCAGAACCAATTACTTTATTTACAGGTAATCCAGAAGCCTTCCATGTTATATATGTCATAACATCAAGTGGGTTAGTAGCTACAAGGAATATTCCATTAAACCCATTTTTCATAACCTCACTTACTATAGAATTAAATATTTTGCTATTTTTATGAATTAAATCCATTCTTGTTTCGCCCGGATTTTGATTAGCACCAGCAGCAATACAGACTATTGAAGCATTTTTACAATCTGAGTAATTTCCAGCTTTAATAGTAAGTTTTGAAGGTCCAAATGCAAGACAATGATTTAAATCCATAGCTTCGCCTTTAACCTTTTCCATATTCAAGTCTATTAATACCAATTCTTGTACATTTGTCCTTTGATTTACAATAGAATATGCATAACTCATTCCAACATTTCCACAACCAATTATAACAACTTTATTATTCATTTAATTCCTCCTCATACTATTAAGGATACAATAAAATTAGACTAATAACAATATATTTAAAATAATTTTAAAATAATGATTGAAATTTTAAAAAAATATGCTATAATACATCTTGTATTGATATTTTGTCTCCTTAGCTCAGTTGGTAGAGCAACTGACTCTTAATCAGTGGGTCTAGGGTTCGAATCCCTAAGGGGACAC
>CAKPCJ010000030.1 GCA_934141575.1 uncultured Bacilli bacterium | reverse complement strand
TGATTTTTATTTCTTACTTCAAATGTTCCATTTAATTTGTTACCTTCTTCATCCTCATTATTTATTATTAGATTACCCACTATCTTTTTATTTATTATTGTTATTTCTTGATTTAAGTCTTCTTTTGTTATTTTTACTTCATATACTACTTCATCTATTATGTAACCTTCTTCCACACTTGTTTGTTTTACATAATATGTTCCTGGCACTAAGTAATTTATGTCTACTACTTCCTGATTTTTATTTCTTACTTCAAATGTTCCATTTAATTTGTTACCTTCTTCATCCTCATTATTTATTATTAGATTACCTACTATCTTTTTATTTATTATTGTTATTTCTTGATTTAAATCTTCTTTTGTTATCTTTACTTCATATGCCTTTTCATCTATTATATAGCCTTCTTCTACACTCGTTTGTTTTATATAATATGTTCCTACTATTAAATCATCAAAACCCATGCCATAAAAATCTGGACTTGTTATTTCAAATGCCCCGTTTAGTTTATTTCCCTTTTCATCAATGTTTTTAACTTTTATACTTCCCAATTTTCCATGAAAAAATGGTGCCGTAAACAAATTGCTATTTAAATCAACTATTATAAGATATTCATTTCTAGGGTAGTCTCTTACCTCTACTTCTTCTACATAATATTTATCGTACTCATACTCCCCATCAAAAATAAGATATCCATTTTCATTTGTTACCTTGGTATCTATTTTATTGAAATTTTTATCCAATAAATTATATTTTGTTCCTTCTATTCCTTCAAATGTAGCTCTATTTTGATCTGTAACCTCTACTCTACCAGTATCTTTTTTTGTTATAGTTATTGTTTTCATTAGTTCCTTATTTAAACTAAATTTTGCCACAGTCTGTGAATTATCTTTTAAATAATATTTTGTTGCATCATCATATCCTTTATAAAAGTAAATATATCCCTCTTCATCATTAAGTAATCTTATATGTAAAATATTTCGCTCAACACTGATATCAATATTATCTGAATGTTCTATGTTGAAATTATTTATTACATCGTTTGTATCTACAAAGCTATACTCTTTTAGTTTTACTAAACTTAAATTATCATCTATAGTTGGTAAAACATAGTGTTTATTTACAAGATTATTAATTTCAGTTTTATATGTATCAAAATTAATATTTCCATCATTATAAATAACAGTATATCCTAATAAATTATGTATTAATTCTTGGGTTGCTAAATAATACTCTGTACTATTATGTGTTTTATATCCATAGCCATAGTAACTTATTATTTCCATTTGTTTCTTAATTTCATCAGTTAGTCCTGAGTACTCTCCCTCGTAATATCCTTCACCAGTTTTAAATAATACTCCTGGTGTAATACAATAAGTTAACACGCCTCCAACATATAATTTATAGGAAGAACTTCTAGTATAGCTTGTAACACCATTTGTATTGTAAGTTTTATAAATACTATCTACTTTTTCTACAGATCCGCTAATAGCGTAACTTGGAATTGTGTTTATAAAACATATCATTAAAAATACTACTAAATACATTATTTTCTTCATTTAAACCCTCCCAATTATATCTTTCTATGAATAATTGGGAATTCCTTTAAGAATATGATATTTTTTTAATGGATTTATTTACACCTTAAATATAAAAGGATGACATTAGTCATCCTTTTCTACAATACAATTGCTATTAAGTTATTACTTCCTTTATTTACCATTTTTGTTAGAGTTTGTTGTAATTTATATCTTGTATTTTCTGGCATTAATGACAATTTAGCTTGAATTCCTTCTTGTACAATGGCGTCCAAACTTCTTCCAAATATTTCAGATTTCCATATACTATCTGGAATTTCTTCATAATCTTTCATTATGTGATCTATCAATTCTTTACTTTGCATTTCAGAACCTATTATTGGTTCAAATGTAGATTCTACCTCAACTTTTATCATATGGATACTTGATGCTTTAGCTTTTAATTTTACTCCATATCTACTTCCTTGTTTAATTATTTCAGGGGTTTCAAGTTTCATATCCATTATCGAAGGTGAAGCTATTCCATAACCTGTTTGTTTAACCATTTTTAATGCTTGTTTTACTTGATCATATTCTTTCTTAGCAACATTGAATTCTTGAAATAATGATAGTAGTGCTGCTTTAGAGTTTATATTTGTACCTATTATATTATTTAATATTTCATTGTACAAATTATTAGGTGCATGTAGATTTATTACTACTTCTCCTGTTGAAGGATCTACGCTTGAAAGATACGCTTTTGAAATTTCCTTTGAATCAACAAAATGTTTGGTAATCGTATCTATATCTCTTAATTTGTTAACTTCCATTACACTTTCTTTTATCTTATCCATATATAGTTTTTTTAATGGATGATCATGATTTAAAACAGCTATCCATTCTGGCAAATTTACTTTAACTTCTCCTATTCCAAACTCGTATAATGCCTCTCTTAAAATATTATACATGTCTTTTTCATTCATATTTTCTATACTTATAGGTATAACTGGTACCTTATGTTCTGAGGATAGTTTTTCACATAACTTTTCTGTATCTGGAAGCATAGGATGTGTTGAATTCATAAGTACTATAAATGGTTTACCTATTTCTTTTAACTCATTTATAACTCTGCTTTCGGCCTCAACATAATCATTTCTTCCTATCTCCCCGATAGATCCATCTGTTGTTACAACTATACCAATTGTAGAATGATCTTTTATTACTTTTTCTGTCCCTATCTCTGCTGCTTCAACGAAAGGAATTTCTTCGTCATACCACGGTGTTCTTACCATTCTAGGACCGTTTTCATCTTCATATCCTTTTGCAGCTTCTATAACATATCCAACACAATCAACTAATCTTATATTACAAGAAAAATCATCTATATTTATTTTGGCAGCAGTACTTGGGACAAATTTTGGTTCTGTTGTCATTATTGTTTTTCCTTGAGCACTTTGAGGAATTTCATCTAACGCTCTTTTTTTCTCATATTCATCCTCTATATTTGGAACAACTAGTGTTTCTATCACCTTCTTTATAAATGTTGATTTTCCTGTTCTAACTGCTCCTACTACCCCTAAATATATATCTCCGTCTGTTCTTGTTGCAATACTTTTAATAATTTCCTGCTTTTCCATATAACCCCTACTTTCTTTAATATTACACTAAAATTTATGCTGTTATTTTATTTCTATTACAAAAAAAGAATATTTAATTGCTTAAATATTCAAAATAGATTAATAGCGTCAATTAGAGAATCAAATTCTTTAATTTCTTTAACGCTCAATATTTTATCATAATTTCCAGTATTTCTTCTTCTAATTCTTATTACATTTGCATTCATTTTGTATAATGATTCAAGAGTTTCTATTTTATCATCCAAAAATATACCATTTTGATAATCTATAAAACCTATATCACTCTTTTCTTTATCAGTAATAATAACATCATCTATATAATTAATTATGTCACAATTACTTATTTTTTCCATTTGGAAGTCATATTCACCATAAGTAAGTATATTAACTTGATATTTTTTAGATTTTAATAATCTTATAAATTCACGTGAGTCTTCAAATAAATAATTATTTCCATTTTTTATTAACTCTGATATTTCTGCATATAAATTATTATCTATATCTCTAGCTATGTTATCTAGCACTTTGTAAATATTAAACGATTTTAATTTTGATTTTTCTTTTTCTATTTCTTCACTACTGATACCGTATTTTTCAGCTAACTTTAATATATCTAAAAACAATTTATCGGTTGCATACAAAGTACTATCAAAATCAATGTATACTATCCTCTTTTTTATGCTTATTTCATTTTTTAAAATTATATTTTTATCTACTATTCCTCTTACGCTTGTTAATGGGTATACTGTTGTATTTCTTCCTATAATTGTACCAGGATAAATAACAGAGTTACATCCAACTTCTACGTTGTCTCCTATTATTGCCCCCATTTTTCTTAAACCTGTATCGCTTTTGTCAATAATTATATTTGTTTTGTCATTTTTAAAGTTACTTATTATTGCACCTGCTCCTAAATGAGATTTATAACCTAATATAGAATCACCAACATAATTAAAATGTGGAACTTGTACTGAATCAAATAAAATACAATTTTTTAACTCTGTTGAATTTCCAACGACACAATTTTTGCCAATTATTACGTTTCCTCTTATGTATGCACAATGTCTTATTTCTGAATTATCACCTATTATACATGGTCCAATTATAGTAGCATTTTCAGCTATCTTAGCTGTTTTACTTATCCATATACTATTACCTTTGTTTATATAGTTGTCACCAAGTTTACTACCAATGGTTAATAGTATATTTTTAATGTTTGGTATTGCTTCAATCATACTGCCATATTCTAATATTTCTTTCCCTGCGATTGTTTTTGAAAAATCAAAGTTAATATTTAAATTCATAAAAAAATCCTCCTATAAATATATTCTATATAATTATAATGAGGAAATCAATATTAATCTTTTGGCTTAAATATAAGTGTTAAAAAGAATGAAGCTACTATTGCAATTGAAATACCTGCAGCAGTTAAATTGAATATCCCGGTTGCGAGTCCAATAAAACCATAATCTCCAGCAGAATCCATTGATCCATGAATTAGCAAATGTCCAAAACTAGTTATTGGAAGTATTGCACCTGCACCTGCCCAAAGCAAGATTTTATCATAAATGTTAAATACATCCAAAATTACACCTAGTATTACAAACATGCTTGTTACATGTCCTGGTGTCAGTGTTGTGTTATCTAAAATTATTTGAGCAATTAAACACACTATTCCACAAAACAAAAATGCATTTATATATACCATTATTCTACCTCCAAACTAATCGCATGACTGATACAAGGTATTGTCATTTTTTGATTAACCATTGTAGTATTCATTAAAGCTCCAGTTGGAACATAAAGAACTTTTTTCATTTTTCCTTTTTTCATATTGTCAAATATAAATCCATATAATACGGCTGGTCCACACGAAGGACCACTACCGCCAGCAAATACGTCCTGTTTTTTTAGATCATAGAGCATTACACCAGCATCGTTATATTTATCTAAAGATACATTATTCTTTTTCATAAGTTCTTTAAGTATTTCTTTACCATAAAGTCCTAGGTCCCCAGTTAATACAAAATCATAATATGATATATCTCTATTTGTCTCTTTTAAGTGTGTCAATATAACATCGCACGCTCCTGGAGCCATTACTCCACCCATATTGTTTACATCTGTTACTCCCATGTCAATTACTTTTCCTATTGTTGAAGATTCCACTTTTATTTTGGATTTTTGATTTGTTAGAATTAACGATGCACCACATGTTACTGTAAAAGTCGTATATTTAAGTTTGTTACCCCCATATTCGCTTGGAAACCTAAATTGTTTTTCTGCCATTAAATTATGTGCTGAAACCGATGTTAAAATATTATTAGCTTGTTTAGCTTCTATCATATTAGCGCCAATTATAATAGCCTCTGCTGAAGTAGAACATGCATTATATACTCCTAAATAAGGAATTTTAAGTTCTCTTGCAACGTAATTAGAGTTTACTATTTGGTTAGATAAATCACCTGCTATAAAAACATCAATATCATTTATAGTTTTATTAGTTTTTTCTAACACTTTATCTATGCTATCTTTCATTATTTTTATTTCTGCCTGTTCAAATGTTTGCTCTCCAAAATAAAAGTCACTATATGTTCTATCGAAGTATTGTTTTAGTGGGCCTTCGTTTTCATATTTTCCACCAATTATTGATGAGTCATCAATATACACATTTTTATATTTATATGTCATATTAAGCCCCCATTATAAAGTATCTAATCATACCAAAAAAGTATGCAGCTACTACTCCGTATAATATTACTGTACCAGATAGTTTGAATATATTACTTCCGATTCCAGTTACAAATCCCTCTTTTCTATATTCCATTGCTGATGACATCATTGCGTGTGCGAATCCTGTAATTGGTATTAAAAGAGCAGATTTAAAAACTCTAACTAATTTATCAAAAACACCAAAGCCAGTTAAAATACAAGCAATTAATATAAATGTTATTATTACAAATACATTTGAATCACTTACTGTTAAATCAAAAACATTTATGTACAAGTTAGATAACAATTGTGCTAAAACACCCATTATTCCACCAGCTATAAATACTGTAATCCCATTTCTTAACCTATCTTCTTTTGGAGTGTGTTTTTTAACTAATTTACTGTATTCCTCTTTACTTATATTTTCCATATAATCACCAGTAATATTATGTATTATTTCTAATTTTATATACAAAAAAAATAGCTTTCGCTATTTTAATACACTTAGGTCTAATCCACCAAATCCAAAATAGTAAACTAATAATCCGGCAATTACTACACATAGTATAATTAATAAAGTTGCATTACCCTTCATAAAAAATCCTCCTAACTTACATTAATTATATATATATCCAAAAAAAAATTAAATATGTAATAATAATTTTTTACGTTTAATTTACAAAAAAAGAAATAGTTAATTACGCTATTTCTTGATACAATTTTTGCAAAACCTTACTTTCTTTTCTTGATACTTGGACTTGTGTCATACCCATTATATTAGCTGTCTCACTTTGCGTGTAATTTCCAACATATCTAAGTTCAATAAGCTTTTTGCTGTTATCATCTAGTTTGTCTATACTTTCTTTTAAATCTAGTAAATCTTCTTTCGACATGTTTTCAATATCTGGTATAATGTCATATAGACACGCATCATTTTCATCATCCGTTACTACTTTATCCAAACTGGTTGTATTATAATTATTAATAAGTGCTTGTTGTATATCACTAGGATCCATTTCTAGAAAAAGAGCGATTTCATCAATTGTAGGATTTCTCATTAGTTTTTGACTTATTATATTTCTAGCTTCTTCGATTTTTCCACTTAGTTTATATAAATCTCTAGATATTTTTATATTTCTGTTTTCTCTTACGTAACTTTTTATCTCTCCTAGAATATATTTATATGCATAACTAAAAAATTTTACATTTTTACTAGGATCATAATTCCTGTAAGCCTTTATTAATCCAATACATCCAACTTGAAATAAGTCTTCCTTATCGTAATAAGGTATTCTACTTATTATTTTATAAATTCTGTCTTTATACTGCTCTATTAGATTCCTTTCCATTTCATCACCAATATGATTAAACCACAAAAGGAAGCGCTTTTATATAGCTTCGACAAAACTAGATAATAAAAGAAAAATAGCTTCCTATTTTTCTAAAAATTTTACATAGTATTCATCAAAGGTAATGTTATTTTCATATATATATTTAGCAACTTCCTCGCCGACATATCTAATATGCCATTCCTCTGATTTATAACCTGTTATACTCATATTGTCCTTTGTATATCTTATTATAAAACCATATTTGTGTGCATTTTCCTTTAACCACGTATATTCTTTTGTTTTTCCAAAATTGGTATAAGTTGTCGTTTTAGTAGCGACATCTAGCGCTAAACCAGTTTGATGTTCAGATGCGCCAGGTCTTGCTGAATAAGTATCAACATTTTTTGGATCATTTGCTTTATATCTATTATAAAGATTTTTCTGATATTCATAACTTCTATAACCACTCATACCAAGTATACTTAATCCTAGTGTTGATGCATCAGTAGATAATTCTTCAAATTTTTTTGCAGCTTCCTTTTTCATTTTAACATTAGTTAGTGAATAAGAGCCACCAAGTGTTACTAAATCTTCTGGTACATAGTCACTAGGTAGAAAATTATATTTATTTACAAGTACATGTGTGCTTGATGCATTATCTACAACTTTATAATCTTCATAAAAATTTTTATCAAGTCCTATATTGACATAAGTTATACTTTTTTCATAAGAAGATGTCTTTTTGTAATATTCTATATATCTATCCAAATAGTCTATTTTAAAATAATCATATTTTAAATATTCAGTTAAATTTTCTACGTAACTATGATTTAAAAGTTTATCTATGTTATCAAATGATAACAACTCAAATATTTCGGTAATTTCCTTTTGGTTATAACCAATACTACTAAGTGAATTTAAATCGTTAATAAATCGGTCATCCTCCTTATATTCAAAATAATAATACAAATCTAGATTTTCTAATTTGAATTTTCCAGATAATAATGCTGCTTCTAATGTTTTTGAATACTCTTTTTCGGATACTTTATCTTCTATATCAAATTTATTTATAACTTCTATTGCTTCATCTGTGTAATTTAATTTTTTTAATTTGTTTTCTTTTGGGTGTTTTAATAATATTGATATTTCGTAACAACAAAATATTAATATTATGACTAAAACCATTATAAGCAAAATTGGTATTTTTTTACTTTTATTTTTTTTCACAATATCACCTAATTACATTATAATTAATTATTTTTATTTGTGATATTATTTTTGATAGTTTTACATTAATTAGACTCATTTTCATATAATTTTTTGTATATTTTATTATTTTCTAACAATTCTTCATGTTTACCAGAAGCCTTTACTTTTCCATTATCTACTACATAAATAATATCAGAATCTACTATTGTTGATAATCTATGTGCAATTATAACAATTGTATGGTCTTTTACCAAATCATCAATTGATTTCTTTATGAACTTTTGGGATTCATTATCTAGAGCACTTGTGGCCTCATCAAATAAAATTATTTTTGACTTCTTCGACAATGCTCTTGCTATTGCGAGTCTTTGTTTTTGACCACCAGATAAATTTACACCGCCTTCACCTATTAAAGTGTTATATCCTTTAGGTAACGACATTATGTAATCATCAATATATGCTTTTTTACAATATTCCCTTATTTGCTTTAATGTTATTTTTTTATCTACTATTTCAAAATTTTCTTTTATCGTTTTATTAAATATGAATGGATCTTGTCTAATAATGGCAATATTTTGTCTTAAGCTCTGTTCATCTAATTCTTTTACATTTATATTATCAATAAGAATTTCACCAGAATTTGAATCGTATATTCTTGTTATCAAATTAAATATTGTACTTTTACCTTGGCCTGATTTTCCAATTATTGCCTGTTTTTTATTTGGCTCTAGTTTTATATTAAAGTTCTTTAAAACGTCTTCACCATCGTTATATGCAAAGGTTACATCTTTAAACTCTATTGATCCTGATATATTTTTTAGTTTTTTGTTTCCAAAATATTCATCTTCATATAAAGTATTTTCTAATATTTCATTGATACGTTTCAATGAAACTATTGTTTTTTGATATTTTTTGTTAAGTTCATTTATATTTTCAATTAGATATGTGTATCTATATATGTAATATGTCATTGCTATAAAGAATGTTAATGAAACTTTATTATAATATATTAATACTACACAAGTTATGAATACTCCAACTTCCATTAGTGCTTTTAAAAAGTTAGTTATTATATTAAACCTTTTTTCAATAATTATTTCTTCGCTAGATTTACTAAATATTTCTTTTATAACTAACTTTGTATGCTCTATTAAATTATTTTTTATTCCTAAAGTTTTTATTTCTCTTATTCCTCTTAGTGACTCCCCAATTGTTGATGTAAATTTATCTTGATATTCTTTATTTTCTTCGCTTACTTTTTGCAATTTTGGTGAATATTTATTTATTACAATTCCTAATAAAAACACTAAGCTCAAAATTTCAACACCTATTATCCATGAATTTATAAATATATATATCATTATTATTAATGAAGAAATCAAATTTGTTACTGTATACATTATGCTTCCAAATGAATCTGTTAGTGTATTAGTATCATTTGCAATCCTATTTATTATTTCTCCAGACTCATGTTCTTCAAAGGCTTTTGATGGTAAACATAGTGATTTTTTAAACATAGTATTTCTTAGTCTTTCAGTTATTTTACATTCTATTTTAAAAAGCATTGAATTTGAATTATTGATTATTATTCCATCAACTACCACTTCTAATATAAAATATACTGCCAAAAATATTATGGCTTTCTTTATATTTAAATTAGTAATTGCTTCTACTGCAGCACCATTTAAATAGCCTGTAAATATACTTGCTATTCCGTTTAAAAATATTAAACAAGCTGCAATAAATATTTTATATTTTTCTTTTCCAATTAACTTTAATAGTGGTTTTATTTCCCTGAGATTTTTCATACTTCCTCCAAAAACAAATAGAGGATAACATCAATCTATGAAAAAGTCAAATTAAAACGATATATTTCCAATTAATATATTATTTAAATGTCTTAAAAACAAATTTAATATATTTGCTTTTTCAACGTCTTCTGCTACTGTAAGATTTTCTATTCTAGATGTATTATTATCTTCTTTTATCACTATTTGACCTATTATTTGCCCTTTTTTTATTGGAGGTTTTAAATCATTTAATTTTATTTCAAAAGTAACATTTGCTTTTTCCTCTGTTTTTTTATGCAATAGCGTTATATCTGAAGTTGGTATTATATCTACTTCTTGTTTCTTTGCTTTTTCTATTGTTATTGTATCAACTTTACTTTTAACGGTTAATACCTTTTCAATTTCATATTGATTAAAACCATAATCTAACATAGCCATCATTTCTTGATTTCTAATATTACTATTTTCTTCATTCATTATTACACCTAATAATCTCATTTCATTTCTTTTAGCTGTTGCCGTTAAACAATAACCAGCATTATCTGTATATCCTGTTTTAAGACCATCAGCACCATTATAAAATCTAACCAATTTATTAGTATTTACTAACCAAAACTTTCTATCTGTTCCTTCTCTTAAATAATCCTCATATATTGATGAAAATTCAAATATTTTTTCGTGGCTAACTAGTTCTTTTGCAATTACCATCATATCATGTGCAGTTGAGTAGTGATCTTCTGTGTCCAGTCCAGTACAATTTACAAAATGAGTATTTGTCAAACCAAGTGCTTTAGCCTTTTCATTCATTTTATTTACAAATGCCTCTTCTGTACCTGCTACTCTTTCTGCAAGTGCGACTGTTGCATCATTTCCTGATGCCACTGACACCCCTTTGAATAAATCATGTACGCTCATAACTTCACCCGTTTCAAGAAGTATTTGACTTCCTCCCATAGAAGATGCATTAGCACTTATTGTTATGTTTTCTTCCCATGTCATGATACCTTTTTCTATTGCTTCTAAAAACAATAACATACTCATCATTTTTGTCATTGAAGCTGGAGCATATCTTTCATTAGAGTTTTTTTCAAAAATAACTTTTCCCGTTGAAACTTCTATAAGAATTGCGCTTTTGGCATTAGGTGCCAAATCTACTTCATATGCTTTTGTGCAAATCGGTAACACAAGTAAAGAAATAACTAAAATAAATATTTTTTTCATAAATACCCCCATTAAATATTATTAAAAACTCTAAAAAAAATGAACTGAATTTGAATTATTTTCCTTTTTGTGATATAATATCTAGCCAAATGAGGGGGAAAATTTTATGGATAGGCTTAGTAGTGATATAAATAGAGCTAGGGATGTAATTAATAATAATAATTTTATGGATTTTAATACCGTATATTCTTTTTCAAATGAAGACTTAGTTTCATGTTTCAAAGACTTTAATTTTAAAAATAAGGATTGTCTTACTGTCCTTGCAAGTTCTGATCAAGCGTTAGATATGTTCTTGAAAGGTGCTAAAGATATAACTACTTTTGATATAAATCCTTTAACTAGATATTATTTTTATTTAAAAAAGGCTGCTTTATTATCAAATATTTCTTTGCAAGATTATGTTAATTTCTTTGGAACTAGAAAGTTTTTTAGTGGAGAAGATTTTTATAAAAAGATATTTGATAAATTATTCTCCAACCTCGATAGAGATAATCTTTCATTTTGGAAACAGCTGTTGCATGAATTCCCTGTTGTTCAAATAAAGTATAATTTGTTTGTTATAGAGAATTATGATTTTAAATCCTTACAAGAATCTATTAACTATTTAAATGAGGAAAATTATCAAAAGTTATGTCAAATTATTAAAACTAAAAATATTGATTTTATTAACTGTAATATCAAAGATCTTCCAGGAAGTCTATCTAAATCATATGATTATATTTATCTATCTAATATTGCTCAATACCTAGATATTGTATTTTCTCAAGGTTATTCCAATAAAGAAGCATATAAAAAATTATTATGCAAATACAAGGAGTTAATTTTAAATCTTGCTAATAACTTAAATACCTCTGGTGAAATATGTGCAGCTTATACATTTAGAGCTAATAAAAACCAAGATAGCAAGTGCTTAATTGATTATTTCTGCACTTATGGTAATTTTGGTGTTAAACGTTTTAACTCAGGAGAAAACTCTGATGCTTCTGTTGTATATAGGAGGTAATAAATTATGGTCAATGTAGAACGAGATATCCAATTAGCTAAAACTGTTATATGTGATAAATTGCAAGGTAAAATTAAATTTGGCACATTCCAGACTATATATTCATTTTCAAATGAAAATTTGGTTGAATCTCTTAAGCATTTTGATTTACGTGATAAGGATTGCTTAACTGTTCTTGCAAGTTCAGACCAAGCGCTTGATATGTTTTTAAGTGGTGCTAAAAGTGTTACTACTTTTGATATAAATCCTTTAACTAAGTATTATTTTTATCTAAAAAAGGCTGCCTTATTATCGAATATTTCAAGGGAAGATTATATAGAATTTTTTGGCTATTCTAAAAATAATTATTTTAAAATATTTCCTATAGTATTCGAAAATTTAGAAGGTGAAGGTTTAAAATTTTGGTACACATTATTTAAAGAATGTGATAAATATGATCTTACACATGGATTATTTACAAATGAACCCTATCCAGCTAGGGTATTAACTAAAACTTTGCATTATCTTTATGGAGAAAATTATTACACATTAGCTAGTAAGATAAAAGACTTTGATATTAATCAAATAGATTCTAATATTTTAAATTTATGTGACAAATTAAATTCAACATATGATTTTATGTATTTATCTAATATTATGGAATATTCTAAATCATTATTTGGGTATGATTCTAACGATATTGATTTTGATGGGAAAATACTTAGTTTAAAGAATTTTAAGGAACTAGTCATCAAATTATCTCAGAAATTAAATGCTAACGGAAAAATTAATGTAAGTTATCTTTTTGAAGGCTCCTGCAAAAATCGTTATTCAGATGTATTTCATGAGGAAAATTTTACATATAATAATTTCCCTTCTGCCTTAAGGATTTATTGTAATGACTTAAGTCAAGATGCTTGTGAAGAGTTAAAAATTGCTGATGATTCCTGTATTATATATACAAAAAAATGATCTTCTAGATCATTTTTTAATGTACTATACTTCCCTTTTCACATCGATTTCCCCATGAATCTATTATTTTATTTTCTTTCTTTACTACGATTATTTCACAGTTATTTGGACATCCCTTACATTCTATACTTCCCGTTGTAAATTTTATATCAGCTATTTTAAAATCAAAATCTATTTCTTCACAATTTCTTGATAGCAATGCTACACCTAAAGCCCCCATTAAGTGTCCGTTTTCATCAACATATACATCTTCGCCTAATTCTTCCTTAAAAGCTTCTACAACCCCTATATTTTTACTTACTCCTCCTTGAAATACAATAGGTGGGAGTATTTTTTTTCCCTTCCCAATATTATTTAAATAATTTCCTACAACTGCCTTGCATAATCCCGCGATTATATCTTCTTTTTTATGTCCTGCTTGAATCTTATGAACCAAGTCACTTTCTGCAAAAACAGTACATCTTGCGGCTATTTTAGTCGGATTTTTAGATGATAGAGCTATTTTTCCAATATCTTCAATATCTATATCTAATCTTTTAGCTTGGCTTGTTAAAAAAGAACCAGTACCTGCAGCACACAATGTATTCATAGCGTAGTCAACTACTAT
>CAKPCJ010000029.1 GCA_934141575.1 uncultured Bacilli bacterium | reverse complement strand
TACAATATTTATTATATACTAACATTTGTAGTAATATACTAAATGATAAAATTGCAGCAACTATTCTTAAATTATTTGGATTAAATGCATATACAACCGGTATTAATAAAATTAATTTGCTGAATGCTTTCCCTAGACCATGAATAACTTCACTTAAATAAGTATATTCTAATTGATATTTAGTTAAAGTTTTATTTGAACTTATATTAAATACAGCAGTATCTACTAAAATTTGGGTAATTTTATATGCAATGTTAAAAACAATATTATAAATTATAAAAACCGCAAATGAATTAGCAAAAATATTTTGAAGGAGAAAAGACGGTTAGTACAGGGAGAAACATATAATGAGAAATATAATAATTACTGGTGGAGATGCTGGTTTAGGTAAAGCAATTGCTAAACTACTAAGTGAGAAGATAATATAATAACTATTTCTAAAACAGAGGAAAATACAATAAGAATATCAAAGGAAATTCCAAATGCAGAATGCTACACTTGTGATGTTACAAAACCAGAAGAAGTTGATAAAACTATAAAAACAATTATTGAAAATCAAGGTAATACAAATATTTTAATTAATAATGCAGGTGTTTGGTTAGAAGGTAATTTAACAGAAAATACCTATGAACAAAAAAATTTTTCACAAATTTTCTTTTATTTCTGGAAATAAGTCATACAAGTTATATCCTAATAAATTATCAAAATATTCTTTCAACTTATATGTTTCTTTAATATGATATTGAGTGTTAGAGTATGCACCCTTTCTAATCATTATATCAATTAATCTTTTATCAATCGTAAATACTTTATTTCCCTGTGGACACATCAAGTCACATAAATTTATTATTTTTTCCTCTATAGTATATTCATGATTCTTTATAAAATTTGTTAAAAAAGGGTTACTATTTGGATTTGGAACACCTCCGGCAGTACATACTACATCATTATTTAAATAAGAATGAGTTAGACATATATTAGCATATTCATCATCATATCCCTTACTTTTTAAGTATTCGTATCCTCTCATGACATGACCACGTGACTCGCCATTATATTTACCAATATCATGTAAATAACCTAAAGTAATTGTTTTATCTATATCTACATTGATACCTTTTTCGTTTAATGCTTTAGCAATCCTACCAGCATTATTGCCAACAGATATACAATGCTCTATCCACCTATCATCTATTGTATTTTTTCTTTCAATTTTCAATAATTCTCTTGCTTCTTCCCGCGTTAATTTCATATTTACTCTCCTAACTTCATAAATAAGTCTTCATATATTTTATCTCTATTCAATTTAGTAACAAAAGTAATATTGTGTTTATTATCCGTTATCTCATAAGAAGTATCTTCTTTTATATTTGGACAACTTACTTTCTTCGTTTCAAACCAGTTTTTATTTACCATATAAGCAACCACTGATATATCCCATATTACTCTTGATTCTTGTATTCCGTGATATCCATCATTATAGAATCTATCAATTAAATAATCGCATAATTCTGATTTGTTTTCTAAATGATTTTTCAAAGTATTAATATCAATTCTTAATTCTGAAACAATATTTTTACAAGGAAGTATAGTTATCTTCACTTTTGATTCAAATACCATTTTCACTGCTTCAATATCTTGTCTGAAATTATATTCAAGATTATCTTTATAACCTAGTTCATTACCACCTAACCAAATAATTTCTATTTTGTTTATTATTTTAGGCTCTTTTTTGATTGCCAAAGCAATATTAGTAATAGCACCAATTCCTAATATATAAGTTTTGTTGTTTTTTAAAGCAACTTCTATAATTTTATTTACAGCGTCATTTTTTTCATCATAACCATTTTGAATGTAATCCATTGAGCCCTTAAATACCTTATTATTAGTTTCAAAATTTAGCCAATTACATATTTTTAAAATTTCATTATAACTTAATTCTTGTCCATCACTTACATTTACACCTCTTTTTATATGAGAATATGGTGCAACTGTAATTGCTTCAATATTAAATAAATCTTTTGATTTTATTAAATATGATAATGCAAATTGGTCATCACATTCATTATAAGTATCAGTATCTAATATTATATTAATTTTGTCTTTTTCATAATTTGAGACATATTTATAAAATTCTTCCCAACTTTTAACCCTTTGTATATTGGAATATCTGTTATAAGGCGTATCCATTAAAATTGTCGTTATTCCATTTTCAATGCAATCGTTGCATATGTGAACAGAATCATCAATAATAATATCAATATTATGCTCTATACATTTTTTTGCTTTTTCATGCCTATCGTAAGCATCTGTTAAAATCAAATTATCATAATAAATACCGTTATCATCAAGCCAATTTTTTGTCATATTGTATGGTTCTGCATACTCACCATTGTCTCTTCCTGTGATAATATAAATCAAATGGCCATCATAATGTAGTCTATCTATATATTCTTTAGCCCCTTTAATAACACCTAATTTTCTTGCTATTATTTCTATATTATCTTTATAAAAATTCTTTTCTTCATCCTCAGTCCAATCAAACATTCCATTTCGGATATAATCAGCATTTTTGTTTATAATACCAGAATTTCTTAACTCTTTATCGTGTAATAAATACTCATTTAATAAAGTGTCATTAAAGTTTGATATTACATTGTCTATATCTATTCCTATCTTCATGTACATCCTCCAAATCTTTATCAGTTATAAACTATTAAAATTATACTATATAAATAAATTTTTTTCTATATTATCATTAAAGTTCAAGTAGGAGTCACTTCTAATATTTTTAGAAAGAAAAAATAATTTAAAATGATGAACTTTTTATAGAAAACAATTTATAATTTAAGTCATGTCAAAGACACACTGAATTTTATTTGATATAATATTTTTGGTAAAGTTTAGTGAAATGAGGTGTTACTGTGAGCATAGAAAATATTCAAGAACTATTATTAGACTGCTACTCAAAAGAGGATAATTTGGATGAAAGTAATGAAATATGTGCAATAACATCGTTAATCATTAATGATTATTTTGGTGGAGTAATTCTAAAAAATAATAAGGATGGAATAAGTCACTATTATAATTTAATAGAAAATGAGATTATAGATTTGACTCCAGGTGAGTTTAATTGTGATATAAATTATGAAAACTATCAAATTGTCGATAGACAAGAGATATTAACAGAAGAAATAAAAAACAGATATAACATATTAAAGAAAAAAATAATCAATAAATTATTAAAACAAGTCGATGAAGAAGTATCTAACTGTAAGTCTTGCTACAAATTAGTAGATAAATTTCCAAATTCCGCTACTGTATTTTTAGGAAAAGATAATGATATAGTATTAGTAGGTGAAGCGCCTGCAAACAATGGTTGGAGAAAAAGTAACAGATTATGGTGTGATATAAATGGAAGGGTGTTACCAAGTGGAGTTGTTTTGCAAAAACTATTTAATATTATAGATAGAGATATATTTGATACTACTTTTCTAGAGTCAGTAAAGTGTTATCCACTTGAAAGAAAGAACTTAAAAATATGCTCTAAAAATTGTAAAAATATAATGTTAAAACAATTAAAAATTTTAAATCCTAAATTGGTTATTACCTTAGGAGAGTTTCCAACTAGAAATTTACTTAATTTTAAATTTGATAAATTTGCCGATGTAGTAGGTAATATTTATGATTTTAATGGGTGTAAAGTATTGCCTATATATCATCCAAGTCCTATATCACCAAAAAGTTATACAGGTAATATTCCTATATTTGAAAAACTAAAGGAGATTATATGAATGAATTTTAAAAAAGAATAAATCTAAAAGTGGATCTATCAATAATATCAAGTAAAATTTGCCTTGATTATAACTAGGCAAATTTAAAAGTAATAAAGTTATAACAGTTGGGTATGAAGATTTTACCTATATTCTTAAAACTGATTCAAACACATATTGTGTAAAAATTTTTAATAAAGATAGAACCGATGAAGAATGCGAAAATTATATTAAAAGGATAGAAATATCAAACGATTTAAAAATTAATTCACCACAACTTTATAAATATAATGGCAAAAGTTTATATAAATTAACAATTGAAAGTATCTGCTTTAGATTATGCGTTTTTGAATATATTGAGGGAAAAAGTATTTTCAATTTGAAAATTATTCCTAGCAAGACAGAAATCAAGGAAATAGTAAGACAAATATCAATAATACATGAATTAGATATGAAATTAGAACCGGTATACGATTCTTGGACTATAACTAATTATAAAAAGGAATATGAATCTAAAAAATCCTTTATAAGTGAAAAAGATAAAGTAACACTTGAGGATTTATATAATAAATTTGATAGTATAGATTTTAAAAAATTAACATTTACATTTATACATGGAGATATAACATCGCCAAATCTAATAATAGATAAAAACAACAAAATATGGATAATAGATTGGGCAGTAACAAATTATCTTCCAAGAATAATTGATTTAGCGGTAAGTACATGCAATATTTGTTATGATCAGAATAGCAAAGGAAATACAATTAAAAATATTAAATTTTTTCTAGATGAATATCAAAAATGCAATAAATTAACAGAGTATGAAATAAGTATTTTTCCATTATTTTTTGATTTAACAAACGCTATTGGAATATTGCAAACAAGTTACGAAATGCAAATGGATAATGATAGTAAAGAAAATGAAATTTGGTTAGCTGAAAGTAGAAAGGGACTAGAGTTTTCTACAAAGGATTTTTGGAAACAGATATTTTAAAAAATTATTGAGAAAAATTAATTGTTATGATAATATATAGTGTAAATTTTTTGACTGGGGGAAATTATGGAAAAAATAGAAGATAAAAATCTATGCAAAACTTGTGGAGGCGTTTGCTGTAAAAAATCAGGATGTGATTATTACGTAGAAGATTTTGAAGACTTATCTATAAATGGAATATCAAAAGCACTAGAAAATGGAAATATATCAGTAGTTGCAGCATTGGATTTTAAAAGAATAAAAGGAGGTAAATTAATAGTTGTTCCATTATTATACTTGCGAGCAAGAAATACTGAAAGAGAAGTAATAGACTTATTATCAATGAAAACAAAGTGCAGTATGCTTACTGAAACAGGCTGTGCATATGATATAAATAAAAGACCTAGTGGTGGAGCAAAATTTATTCCAATGGGTAAAGTAGGAGAATGCTATTTTAAAGAAAATCCTATGGATGAAATATTAAAATGGAATCAATATCAAAACACATTAAACAGAATAGTTAAAAGATATACTGGAAAAAGTACAGACGCTGTCCTAAGAGAAGATGTGAAAAGATTAATTGTAAATATAATGAAAGAAGAATATAAAGGAATAAGTAAACTAGAAATAGAAGATGTTAAAAATATGCTTCCTCTATTAATAGAAGCATATCCGTTAGAAACTAAAGAAGCAATAATGGAAACTCAAACACATACAAAAAGATTATCTAAAAACAGATAATTTTTTTATTTAAAAGAATAAAAAAATATTTATTACCAATAATAAAACTGGAGGAATAAATATGAATCAAAATTTAGAATTAGTAGAATATTTATATAAAAATAGTGAAATGGGTGTATATACTCTAACAAAACTATTAGAAGAACTAAATGGAAAAGAGAATAAAATAAAAAAATTAGTAGAAGAAGAATTAAAAGAATATGAAAAATTCTACAAAGAATCTAAAAAGATAATAACAAAACACAAATTAGAACCAGATGGAAATAGTATAATGGCAAAAATGGGTTCAGACATGGGAATAAAAAAAGAAGTAAAAAAAGATAATAGTGATTCAAGTATAGCACACATGATAATAGAAGGTGTTACAATGGGATTAGTTGATATTGAAACCAAAATTAAAAACTATACTGGAGAAGTAGATGGAGATATAATGAGACTTGCTAAGAACTATAAAAAAGCTCTAGAAAAGCAAAAGGAAGATTTACAAGCATATTTATAGTAAGAATAAATACAATGTCAAATTAAATCTAAATATAGTATCATGATTGATATTATATTTTTTTTATTTTATAATAGAGAGTAGAAGAATAGGATGGGATATTATGAAATTAGATAGCGAAGAATTATATAAGCTAGATGCTTATTTTAGGGCATGTAATTATTTATCTGTTGGGCAATTGTATTTAAGAGATAACCCTTTATTAAAAAGACCACTTAAGATGTCAGATATAAAGAAAAAACTGGTTGGGCACTGGGGAACAGTTCCAGGTCAAAACTTTATATACACTCACCTTAATCGTGTAATAAACAAATATGACCTTGACATGATTTATATATCTGGACCAGGACATGGTGGAAACGCAATAGTATCAAATGTATACTTAGAAGGTACATATAGTGAAATATATCCAAATATAACTGAAGATGAAGAAGGACTAAAAAAATTATTCAAGCAATTCAGCTTTCCAGGAGGAATATCTTCACATGTAGCGCCAGAAACTCCAGGTTCAATAAATGAAGGTGGAGAATTAGGGTACAGTCTATCACATGCTTTTGGAGCCGTATTTGACAATCCGAATTTAATAGCAACCTGTGTTGTTGGTGATGGGGAAGCAGAAACAGGTCCATTAGCAACTTCATGGCATTCCAATAAATTTTTGAATCCAAAAACAGATGGGGCAGTATTACCTATATTACATTTAAATGGATATAAGATATCAAACCCAACAGTACTAGCGCGTATAGATGAAAAAGAACTTATATCACTTATGTACGGATATGGTTGGGAAGCCATCATAGTAGAAGATGAAGATGAAATGATGCTTCATCAAAAAATGGCTGCTGTTTTAGACTACACAATAGAAAAAATAAAACAAATTCAAAATGAAGCAAGAAATGGTGTAACTGATAAAAGACCACTATGGCCTATGATTATACTAAAAACAAAAAAAGGTTGGACTGGACCACAATTAGTAGATAAACTCCAAATAGAAGGAACATTTAGGGCCCACCAAGTTCCAATCGCAGTAGATGAAGAACATAAAGAAAATCTAAAAGTACTAGAAAACTGGATGAAGGGTTATCATCCAGAAGAACTATTTGACGAAAATGGAACATTAAAACCAGAACTAAAAGAATTAGCACCTAAAGGAAATAAAAGAATGGGCGCCAATGTTCACGCTAATGGAGGAATAATATTAAAAGAACTAAGGTTACCAGACTTCAAAAATTATGCAGTAGATGTAAAAAAGCACGGAGAAACAGAAGCACAAGATATGAAGGTTCTTGGCAATTATATAAAAGATGTAATTGAACTTAATAAAGATCAAAGAAATTTCAGAATATTTGGACCAGATGAGGCATTATCAAATAGATTGTCACCAGTATTTGAAGTAACAAATAGACAATTTGAAGGTGAAAAATATCCTTATGATGAATTCCTTAATAACGATGGAAGAGTGTTGGACAGTTTCTTATCTGAACATGCATGTGAAGGCTGGTTAGAAGGATATCTTTTAACAGGAAGACATGGATTTATTCATAGTTATGAAGCTTTTGCTAGACTATTAGATTCAATGGCAAGTCAGCATGCAAAATGGTTAAAAGTAACGAAGGAATTATCATGGAGGAGACCAATTGCATCGCTTAATTTTATATTAACCTCACATATATGGCAACAAGACCATAATGGTTATACACACCAAGATCCTGGATTTTTAAATCATTTAGCCACTAAAAAGGCAGATATTGTAAGAATGTACTTGCCACCAGATGCAAACTGCTTATTATCATGCATGGATCACTGTTTAAAGACAAAAAATTACATAAATGTAATAGTAGCAAGTAAACATCCACGCCAACAATGGTTATCTATGGAAGAAGCAGTAAAACATTGTACAAAAGGAATAGGAATATGGAAATGGGCAAGTAATGATGCTAATGAAGATCCAGATATAGTAATGGCATGTTGTGGTGATACACCTACAATAGAAACGCTAGCAGCAACAAATATTTTGAAAAATAATTTTAAAGATTTAAAAATAAGAGTTGTAAATGTGGTGGACTTAATGAAACTTGAATCAAATACAAAACATCCACACGGTTTAACAGATGCAGAATATGATGGAATATTTACAAAAGATAAACCAATTATATTTGCATTCCATGGATATCCATCACTAGTTCATCAATTAGTATACAATAGAAATAACAAAGATATTCACGTACATGGATATCAAGAAGAAGGAACAATAACAACACCATTTGATATGAGAGTACAAAATCAATTAGATAGATATCATTTAGTTTTATCAGCATTAAAACATTTAAATTTAGGAAATAAAGCATCAAATTTACAAGAATGGTGTAAGGAAAAATTAATAGAACATAAAGAATATATCCATGAATACGGTGTAGATATGGAAGAAATTACAAATTGGACATTTGAAAATTCAAAAGGAGAATAACGTGTTATTCTCCTTTAATAATGGCTTACTATAAAATCATCTTTAGATAAAGTTTCATACTTTTTTACTTTTTCCCATATAATTTTTTGTTCATCATTTAGTTTATCTAAAAAAGTAAAATCATAATTTATAGTTTCATCCCAACGTACACTATATAAAATGCTCATTGATGAAATATTAAAATTAAATATATCAATTGAAGGTGACATAGGGTTTTGCAACAAATATTTTTGGGAATAGGCATTTGAATGAGGAGATTTAAAACCAGAATACTCACAATCATCAAAATCGCAAAATTTAACAGTATCATCACGAAACAACATATTGCCAGGATGTAAATCTACATGAGTAATTCCCATACTATGCATTTTTAAAACTAACTTTCTTGCCTCTCTTAGTAATTTAAGTTTTTGACTAGTTTCGTATTTGGATAAATCAAAGAAAGTGCGGGATTGATAAAATGGTTTTGAAAGATATCCAACATATTGTCCACGGATTCCTTTAATCAAAATCTCAGGAAAAATGAAATGATGATTTTCTATTTTAGAAAGTTTTTCCAATTTGCAAGCAAGAGTAGAATCGAAATCAAACTTTTTAAATACATATTCTTCATCATCTATACTGCAATTATATAAATCAGCAGTTCCCATCATTTTGGGATTATATATGCAATTTTTAACATCATCCATACAAATAGTTTTCATAAAATCACCTGTCTGGAATATTATAATTCAAGTTAAAAAAAAGTCAATATAAATTCGTTAGCACTCATTATTGACAACTGCCAAAAACAGTGGTATAACAATAAAGAAGGGATGATGAAAATGAGAAAAAAAGAATTTAAAGCAGAATCAAAAAGGCTATTAGATTTAATGATAAATTCTATATATACAAATAAAGATATATTTTTAAGAGAATTAGTATCAAATGCAAGTGATGCAATTGATAAATTATATTATAAATCATTAACTGAAAAGGATATTAACATTTCAAAAAATGATCTTAAAATAAGAATAGATGTTGATAAAGAAAATAGAAAACTTGTAATTAGTGATACAGGTTGTGGTATGACAGAAGAAGAGCTAGAAAACAATTTGGGCACGATTGCAAAAAGTGGTTCTTTAACATTCAAACAAGAAAATAAAGAACAAGAAGACGTAAATATAATTGGACAATTTGGTGTAGGTTTCTATTCTGCATTCATGGTAAGTGATGAAATTGAGGTATTAACTAAACCATACGGAAGTGAAAAAGCATATTTATGGAAATCAAGCGGAGAAGATGGTTACACAATAGAAGAAGCATCAAAAGATGATTTTGGTACGATAATAACATTAAGTATCAAGGAAGATACAGAGGATGTAAAATATAGTGAATACTTAGAAGAATATAAAATTAGAAGTATAATCAAAAAATATTCTGATTATATAAGATATCCAATTGTAATGAAAGTTGAAAATCGTGTGTTAAAAGAAGGTTCGAAAGATGAATACGAAACTGTAAAAGAAGATACAACTTTAAACAGCATGATTCCAATTTGGAAAAAGAATAAAAATGATATAACTGAAGAAGAATATTCTAATTTCTATACTGATAAATTCTATGATTATGAAAAACCAATGAAAACAATTCATACATCAGTAGAAGGACAATGCACATATACTTCTATTTTATTTATACCAAGTCATGCACCATATGATTTGTATTCAAAAGAATATGAAAAAGGATTGCAATTGTATTCAAATGATGTATTGATAATGGATAAATGTAGTGAATTATTACCAGAATACTTTAACTTTGTAAAAGGTATAGTAGAAAGCCCAGATCTTTCACTAAATATATCAAGAGAAATATTACAACAAGATAGAAAATTACAAATAATTGCAAAAAGTATAGAAAACAAAATAAAAAAAGAATTATTAGATATGCTTGAAAATGATAGAGAAAATTATGTAAAATTCTTTAATACATTTGGAACACAATTAAAATATGGCGTTTACAATGATTATGGAATGAATAAAGATAAGATACAAGATTTATTAATGTTCTATTCATCAAGCCAAAAGAAATTAATCACATTAAAAGAATATATAGAAAGCATGAAAGAAGGACAAGAAAAAATATATTACGCATGTGGTGAAACTATAGCTAAGATAGATATGTTACCAATTGTTGAAAGATTTAAAGACAAAGGATTTGACATATTATATTTAACTGAATATGTTGATGAGTTTGCAATTAAGACATTGATGCAATATGAAAATAAAACTTTTGCAAATATATCATCAGATAACGCAGATATTGAAGATAAAGAAGAAAAAGAACAAACAGAAAAGTTAAATAAAGACAATAAGGATATGTTAGATGAAATAAAAAAAGCTCTTGGTGAAAAAGTTGAAGGTGTAAGATTTACTAATAAATTAAAAAATCATCCAGTATGTCTAACAACTGAGGGAGATATTTCTATAGAAATGGAAAAGGTAATAAATGCAATGCCAACTGATGAAAAAATACATGCCAAAACAATATTAGAAATAAATGAGAATCACCCTATTGCAGAAAAGATGAAAGAATTGTATAAAAATAATAAGGATGAATTTGAAAAATATTCAAAAATACTATATTCACAAGCAAGATTGATTGAAGGATTAACTATAGAAAATCCTACAGAAATAAGTAGCTTAATTTGTGAATTAATATCAAAATAAAAAATGTTAAGAAAATTTAAAATAAATGAAGTACAAGATATAAAAAAGCATATAGTCAATATATGCTTTTATGCTATAATAAGCATTGGAAGTGGTAATATGGACGAAAAATATGCACTAGTAACAGGAGCGAGCAAAGGAATAGGAGAAGCAATCGCAAAAAGACTCGCAAAATCAAATTATAATATAATAATAAGCTATAATACAGATGATGTAAATGCTAAGAGAATAAAGCAAGAAATTGAGAGCGAAACACATGCAAAAGTAATGATAATAAAATGTGATATTTCAAACGAAAAAGACATATTAAATATGCATGATGAAGTAATAAAAACGTATGGAAGGCTAGATTGCTTAGTAAATAATGCTGCAATGTGTAGCGATAACTATTTCTATGATAAAACGAAAGAAGAATTTGATAAAGTAATTCAAACAAATTTAACAGGAACATTTTTGATGTGTAAAATCTTTGGAAACTCAATGTTAAACAACAAACATGGTAAAATAATTAATATTTCATCAACAAATGGCATAGATACAAATGAAACATATTCAATGGATTATGATGCATCAAAAGCTGGCATAATATCATTAACTAAAAATTTTGCAAAAGCATTAGCACCTTATATTACAGTAAATTCAGTGGCACCTGGTTGGACAAATACAACATCTGTTAAAGAAATGGAGCCAAAATATATCGAAAGAGAAAAAGAAAAGATTCTATTAAGAAGATTTGCAGAACCATGTGAAATCGCAAATGTAGTTAATTTTTTAGCAAGTGAAGAAGCAAGCTATATAAACGGTGAAGTAATAAGAGTAGACGGAGGATATTAATGTATAATCAATTAGAAATAAGTGAAAAGACAGTAGAATTTGTACATAATGAAGAAAAAAAACTAGAAAAAGAATTTAAAAAAATAGATGAAATATGTGAACAAAATAGCTTAAGAGTATTAAGTGCATTTAACAAATTTGAAATAGCGGAATCACATTTTGCAAGTACAACTGGATACGGATATAACGATTTGGGAAGAGATACAATAGAACAAGTATTTTCATATGTATTAGGTGCTGAGGATAGTTTAGTGAGAAACCAGTTCATTTCTGGGACACACGCTCTTACGGTAGCATTGTTTTCACTATTAAGACCAGGAGATACACTATTAAGTATAACGGGAAAACCATATGATACTCTAGATGAGGTGATAGGAATAAATGAAAATCAAAGTTCACTAAAATCGTATGGAATAAATTATAAACAAATAGATTTGATAAACGATGAATTTAATTACGAAGAAATTGAAAAGGCACTAAAAAAAGAAAAAATAAAGGTAATAGAAATTCAACGCTCAAAAGGGTATTCTACAAGGAAAAGCATTGGAATTAATAAGTTAGAACAAGTTATTAAAGCAATAAAAAAAATAGATAGCGAAGTAATTGTAATGATTGACAACTGCTATTGTGAATTTGTCTCTACAATATCTCCGCTTGAAGTTGGAGCTGATATAATAGTAGGTTCATTAATTAAAAATTTAGGTGGTGGAATAGCGCCAAACGGGGCATATATTTCAGGCAGAAAAGATTTAGTAAAGTTAGCTGCTGAAAGATTAACAGTACCGGGTGAAGGAAAAGAAGTAGGGCCTTCATTAGGATCAAATAAAGCAGTGTTACAAGGATTATTTATGGCTCCAAGTGTAGTAGGAAGTAGCCTAAAAACAGCGATTTTAACTAGCAAATGTATGGAAGAATTAGGCTTTAAAGTAGAACCAAAATATAATGATGAAAGAGCTGACATAGTTCAAAATATTGAATTCGGAAATAAGGAAGATTTAATAAATTATTGTCAAGGAATACAAATGGCTTCACCAATTGATTCAAATGCAATTCCAATACCTTGGGATATGCCAGGCTACCAAGACCAGGTAATTATGGCATCTGGAAGTTTTACACAAGGTTCATCAATAGAACTTTCATGTGATGGTCCAATAAGGCCTCCATTTATAGCGTATCAACAAGGCGGACTAACGTATCAGTATGGAAAGTTTGGCGTGATGAAGGCAATAGATAGATTAACAAACAATAAAAAGAATATAAATGAAAACTAAAGTATAACTTTATAAATTAATAAATAAAACTAGACTAATAAAGCACAATATGATAATATAATTAACGAATTTTTATATATGGGGGAAAATATGAAAAAAATAACACTTGAGAAAAGTTCTCAAAACACTAAAAAATCAGTAGGAATATTAGAAGTAATTAAAAATAATAGGGAAAAAATATTGGCTGGAATTGGTTCAATAACAATAGTAAGTGGAATGTTACTATCATTAAAAAGTTCAGATAATAGTCAAAAAAGAACATATACTTCAGAAATACCAGTTAACTCTAATATAATGCATAAATATAAATTTTCACTAGATGAATGCAACATTAAAGAAGAACATATACACTTATGTACTTGGACAAAACCAATACAAAATTTAGATGGGATAACAGAATATGAACATATTTATGCATGGTTTAACGATGAAGAAATTAAAGACATAAAAACAAAGTATGAAGATTTTAATTTTGAATTAACAAATGAATATAAATTTGTTTCTTTAGAGCCAGAAACTAATGATAATAATAAAAGCATATTAAAAAAATAATTATAATTTTGAAGATAATTCCTAACTATTTTTAACAAATATCTTTCGCATTATATTCTAATTTTAGTATATATAAGTAACTGTAATTTGACATTAATAATAAAATATGGTAAAACTATATTCGTTGCTAAAAAAATATGAGGTGAAAAAACTTGAAGAATGTAACAAAGATAATAATTATGATATTTGTATTAATATTAAGCTACAGTGTAGGGAATATGTTAAATGCAATAATCAATAAAGAATATAAAGAAAAAAGACTAGCAGTTGCCGAAACAAGGATATATGAAAAAGAATTAGATGAGTCAGAACAAGTTGTATATCAAGACATGACGATGAATGAATTGGCAGAAAAATTAAATAGATCACTTAATTCAACGATATCTGGTCAAGGGTATTTAATCGCATCTTATTCACTCGAAAAAGGTGTAGACCCTTACCTAGCAGTAGCAATTATGCTACATGAAACGGGATGTAAATGGGAGTGTAGTACATTAGTAAAATCATGCTACAACGTTGGTGGTCAAAAGGGAAGTCCAAGTTGTGGTAATGGTTCATATAGACGTTTCTCTAGCTTAGAAGAGGGAATCAAGGGATTTATAGATAATCTAGCAAAAAATTACTATGCTTATGGTTTAACTACACCAGAACAAATGAATAGGAAGTATGCTGGAAGTACAACATGGGCATCAAAAGTAAATGCTTACATAGAACAAATAAAAGCAAATTAATAGTGATGAAATGGAAAGATATAGAGAAATAGAAAAAAGTATAATAAAAAAATATAGAAAAGAAATATGGAGTAAGTTTGTACGAGCAATTGATACTTATGAACTTATAAAAGAAAATGATAAAATAGCTGTATGCATAAGTGGTGGTAAAGATTCATTTTTGTTGGCTAAATGTATGCAAGAACTAAAAAGACATGGAAGAGTAAATTTTGAGTTAGAATTTATTGTAATGAACCCAGGATATACGGAAACTAATCTAAAAAAAATACAAGAGAATGCAAAAATATTAAATATCCCAATAACAATTTTTGATTCAAATATATTTAATGTAGTAACAACACAAACTAGTGGTAATCCATGCTATTTATGTGCTAGAATGAGAAGAGGATATTTATATAGTAAAGCCAAAGAATTAGGATGTAACAAGATAGCGTTGGGGCATCACTATGATGATGTAATAGAAACAATAATGCTAAGCATATTGTATGGTGCA
>CAKPCJ010000028.1 GCA_934141575.1 uncultured Bacilli bacterium | reverse complement strand
ACAAGTAATGGAACAATAAACATAAAAGTAAAAGATACATCAGATAATATAAGTACAACAACAGTAGTAATAACAAAGGTAGACTCAATAGCACCAACAATAAGTGTAGTATATAAGACAGCAAATGGTAATGTATATACATCAGATAAATGGACAAATCAGTCAGTAACAGCATATATAACAGCAACAGATAATGAAAGTGGAATAGACCACTATCAAATGACATATGACGGGTCTAAATTTATTGATCTAACTGAAAGTACTTTCACATTCAATGACAATACAAGAACTGGAATGAGGTTTAGAGCAATAGATAAAACTGGAAACGTAAGTGCATTGTCAAGTACATATATAATAGCTATCGATAAAACCACACCAACAGTAGATCTAAGTGGAATACCAGATACAATGATAGTAAAATCAAGCTACAAAATACCAACAAATTATACAGTAAATAGTAGCTTATCAGGAGGAAGTATAACATGCAAGGTAGGAAGTACAGTAGTGACAAATACAAGTACACTAAATACAGGAAATAATACAATAAGTTGTACAGCAACAACAGGAGCAGGAACTACAAAGACTGCAACAAAAACAGTAACAGTAAGGCCACCATTAGAAGGAAACATAGTAATAACATCATCATGGCCAAGTACAACAAGCATGAATTTAGCATTAAGTGGAGTAACAACAAGTGGAACATTGGAATATAGATGCAAAGTAGGAACAAAAGATACAGGATGGCAAACATCATCAACATGTAATATAACAGGATTAGCAGAGGGAACAGCATATACTGTAGTAGCATATGTAAGAGACAAAAACTATACAAGTGAAGAAAAAAACTTAACAACAACAATATATACATCTAAAACAGTAAGCCAAGCAAATGCGACGGTAGCAGGAACATGCCCAAGCAATAATAATAAAGCAGTAGCAGGTGGAACAGTATATAATGATGTAACATTAACAGGAAAATGTACACAACAACAAGGAAGTTGTACAGCAACATCAACTTCAGCATCAACAAATGCATGTCCAGCAGCAACTGCAACTATAGGATGTAACGGACATAATGCAGCAGTAGCGGGAACAACATGTACACTATATAGTAGCAAATGCACAGGAACAAAAGAAGAAACATATGTGTGTACATCAGGATATTATGTTAAACGTACATGTACATCAACAGGTTCTTGTACAAGATGGATAAGTTCTAATCTTTGCGTATCATACACAGGTCCAAATTCATCAGCATGTAAGATAGTTGCAAGCAGTTTTACATCATCAGTAATGGCAGGATATCACTGTAGTGCAAGTAATGCAACACAGGGAGCAGCATGTAATGCCGGTGCAACTAGTAGTGCAAGTGCTGCACATTCATACGCATATTCTAGATGTATGGCAGGAGAATTTGGTACTAAATTATGTGGTAGTGTGTCAGTAGTAAGTGTTTGTACCGCATCTGTTAAGTCAGCGACAGTATTGGATAATAATTATGCTGGAGAATGTTCAGCAATAGGGGCAAGTTCAGCATCAGCTGCAATGAAAAACTATACTTGTCATGCAAGCAATGCAACACAGGGAGCGGCATGTGCAGCCGGTGCAACAGCAACAGCAAGCACAGCATCAGCAAATGCTTATAACTCATGTATGACAGCTCATGCGAAGACAGTAACATACAATGATTGTACAAACTGGAAGTATACAGTAGATAATACATGTACAAGAACTGTGTGTGCAGGTTATAACTATTATTCATCAAGAACATATACATCAACATTTAAGTATAATACATCATATATAATCTCATACACGCCTTCAATTGCATTGCCAAAACAATCAAAATATACAAAATAAATTTTAAAAGAATATAACCAAAATTATATTCTTTTTTTATTGACTAATAATTATTAAAATTCTATTTGATTTTTAAGATTATTATAGTATAATATTTAATATAGGGAGGCTGATACCTTGAAAAAGATATATACAAGTATTGACATTGGTTCGGATACAGTAAAAGTATTAGTATGCGAATTATACAAGGGTAAAATGAACGTATTGGCTTCTTCAACTGTAAAATCAAGTGGAATAAAAAAAGGGTTAATAGTAGATGCTAATGAAGCGAGTATTTGTATAAGAAAAGCTATTCAGGAAGTAGAAAGTATGTTGGGAATAAAAGTGCACAAAGTATTAGCAAGTGTTCCTTCATATGGTGCGGACTTTTCCGTAGGAACAGCATTTATAGACTTAAGGAAAGATGAAAATATGGAAGGAATTCCCACCGTTATGGGTAAAGATGTATTAAATGTATTACAAAATGTAGGATACAATAAGATTCCAGAAGATAGAGAACTTGTAAATATTTTACCAATAGAATTTTATTTAGACGATATAGATCACCCAGTTAAGGATCCAAAAGGCAAAAGATGCAAAAAATTAGGTGTTAAAACAGTAGTTGTAACAACACCAAAAATAAATGTTCATTCAGTTGTTAGTCTACTTACTGCAATGGGACTTGATGTAAAAGATATAACTTTTAATTCTATTGGAGACTATTATGAATTCAAAGATGATAAGATTGATGATAGCATATCAGCCGTTATAAATATTGGAAGTGATAATACAACTGTTTCACTATTTATAAAAGGAATTTTAGCCAAAACGAGTATTATAAATGTAGGTGGCAAAAATATAGATAATGATATAAAATACATTTTCAAAGTTGATTTACTAGAGGCAAGGAAGCTTAAAGAAACTTTTGCAATAGCTCACAAGCGCTATGCATCATCTAACGAAATCACAGAACTATCAAATATAAATGGCGAAATGATTAAAATAAATCAATATGAGATATCAGAAGTAGTTATGGAAAGAGTTTTGGAAATATTAAAATTTGCAAAAAAAGAATTAAAAGTATTAACAAATAAAGAAATAAGTTATATAATTATAACCGGAGGCGTTAGCGAAATGTTTGGTTTTAAGGCTGCAGTTGATGAAGTCTTTGGACCTGGAATAGCGCCAGTTAGTCTAAAAACACTAGGAATTAGGAAAAATCAATTTTCTAGTTGCTCTGGTATGATAAAGTTTTTTGATGAAAAAGTAGATTTGAGAGGTAAACCAAATTATTCTATGGTTAGTCAATCGGATGAGGATGATTTGATATCTAATAAGAAGAAAATTACAAATTTTTCTAATAGATCTATATTAGGCAAGGTTTTTGGTTATTTTTTTGATAATTAAGGAGGACATACATGTTTGGATTAGGATTAGAAATGGATCAGATTGCTAAAATAAAGGTAGTCGGTGTAGGTGGAGCTGGTTGTAACGCTGTTAATAGGATGATTGAATCTGGAGTTCAAGGCGTTGAATTTATTGTTGCAAATACTGATTTGCAAGTATTAAATAACTCCAAAGCAGAAATAAAGTTACAGATAGGCAAAAAGGTAACTGAAGGTTTGGGAGCAGGAGCTAACCCAGAAGTAGGACGCGAAGCAGCAGTTGAATCAAAGGCAGAAATAGAAGAAGTAATTGCTGGCGCTGATATGGTATTTGTAACTTGTGGTATGGGAGGAGGTACTGGTACTGGAGCAGCTCCAGTAGTAGCAGAAATTGCCCAAAATGCAGGAGCTCTTACTGTCGGAATAGTAACAAAACCTTTTGGCTTTGAAGGTAGAAAAAGAATGGAACAAGCAATTGCTGGATTAGAAGAATTAAAAAAATATGTTGATACCTTAATAGTTATATCTAATGATAGATTAAGAGATATGATAGATAGGAACACACCAATGCTAGACGCATTTAAGGAAGTTGATACTATTCTAAGAAGAGGTGTACAATCAATATCAGATCTTATAGCCGTAGCAGGTTTAGTAAACCTAGATTTTGCAGATGTTAAAGCTGTTATGGAAAAAAGAGGAAATGCTCTTATAGGTATAGGACTTGGCGTAGGAGAAAACAGAGCCATAGAAGCTGCAAAACAAGCAGTTACAAGCCCATTGCTAGAAACATCAATATCTGGTGCAACAGATGCTATTATAAATATAACTGGTGGTAATTCATTAACATTATTTGAAGCAGAAGATGCTGCAGAGGTTGTAAGAAGTGCAGCAAACACTGATATGAATACAATATTCGGTGCAGTAATAAATGAAAACTTAAACGATGAAGTAATTGTTACAGTAATAGCAACTGGTTTTGAAAAACAGACAGAACCTTTATATCACACATATGGAGAAATAAAGAAGGAGTCACCAAAACAACAAATTCCAATTTCAAACAATGATGACGACGATGATGATACTTCTGAAATAGATATACCACCATTCCTAAGAAATAAAAAATACAATTTATAATTGGAGATAATATGAAAAAATTAGTTTTTATATTAATTGCTTGTTTAGCACTAACCGGTTGTAACGAAATTAAAGCAAATAAACCAGAAGATAACTCAAAAATATATGAGAAGATAGATGCAAAGCTAAAAGAAAATAATATAGAGTTTTCTAAAGTTGAAATAAACAAAGATAATTATTATGCACTAGAGGCTTGGCAATACAATATAAACAATGCTTCATGTATCGTAGATATATATAGATACAATATAGAAACTGACTTTTACAAAGAGGCAGTTGAAATGGGAGCACTTAGGTCAAAAGAATACGAAGGTCAATATATAGTAGCAACCGTGACAAATGGAATTGGTGCTATTATATGGTCTGGCTGTGATAAAGAAGATCAAATAAATAGTATATTAGGTGAATTAAAATAAGCTCTTCTATTGAAGAACTTATTTTTTTTGATCTGCAAGAGAACTTTTTCCAATTCCAACCATTCCACCGACTGCAGATATAGCTAGAAGTATTATATAAAACAATATTAATTTAAAAGAAATTGAATTTTTAACAATAATACTATATACAATCAGAATTAAGTCTATAATTGCACCTGCTATTATACCTGCTAAATATCCACGTTTAACGCTATATTTTCCCATAATGAATCCACCATAAAATAAAGCAGCAAATATCGTTATTAGTTTAAATAAATTAACGAAGAAATTATTTATTATTCCAAAATAATGAAGTAAGGCTACCAACAACATACTACCAACAATAATAGCAAAAGCACCTATTATTGATTTTAAATATTTTTTTAAAACCATATAATCACCCTAATTAATTATATTAATTGAATAAAATTTATATGATAAGTACATAAATAAATAGGTGATAATATGGAAATATTAATTGTTGTATTAAGATCAACCTTTTTTTATATTTTTCTACTACTCATATATAAAATAATGGGTAAAAGAGAAGTAGGACAATTAGGCATAATTGATTTAAGTGTTTCTTTGCTAATTTCACAGATAATAGCAATTGCAATAGAAAACAATAAACAAAGCATTTGGATATCAATTATGCCCATTTTAACGCTTGTTTTATTGGAAGTAATTTTTACATACTTATCATTAAAAATGCCGAGATTAAACAGCATAATGCACGAAAAACCAAGTGTCATTATTAAAAATGGTAAATTGATATTCAAAGAAATGGTAAAACAACGTTACGCCTTAGATGAACTTTTAACCGAATTAAGAAGTAATAGTGTTCGCTCTATAGAAGAAGTAGAATACGCAATTTTAGAAGGTGATGGAAACCTATCTGTATTTCCTTATAGCAAGAATAAAGAAAGTACCCCATATCCAATGCCGTTAGTTTTAGATGGAAAAATTAATAGAAATACATTAAAAGAACTAAAAAAAGATGATGAATGGCTATATGAAATACTGACTAAAAACAAAGTAGCATTAAGTGATGTGTTTTATGCATTTTATGGTAAAGAAACAGTCTACATAATAAAAAAGAGTGAAGTAAAGAAAAATGCTTAAGATTTTAGATGCTTTCTTACTCTAGATAAATCAAATATAGTAACAAATACTATGTTAACGCCAGTAGCAATTACAAGTCCCCACATTCCTATATGTAAGGTTGAGAGTATAAATAGTAATGATGTTCTTATGACAATTCCAAGAATTGTTCCATACATTGCATCTTTAGATTTTCCCATGGCCTGAAGAGAACTGCTTAGGGGGGATTGTATATAGTGAAGAATACATATTGGTGCTAAAAATCTTATATATTGAACTCCCTCATTTGTATTGTAAATTAAATTTAGGAAAAACTCAGGAAATGCCATAAAAAGAATAGTTGCTGGAATACCAATTAATAAAGAAAAGAAAATTGCTTGTTTTATTTTTGAAGACGTATAACCTATATTACCTTTACTGTATGACTTACTTACAACAGGAAGAAGTGCTTGAGATATTGCTAGTGTAAAAAATGATGGCAATAGTAAAAGTTGCAATGCATATCCATTTATAATTCCATATTCACTAACTATAAAATCATTTGAATAACCACACATAAGAAGAGTGGATGTAAGAATAATTGGTTCAAAAAAATATCCGATAGATCCTATTATTCTAGATGAAGTAGTTGGCAAACTAATATTTAATACATCTTTCATTGCATCTTTGTTATATTTTAATTCATTTTTAGTAACTTTAAAGTTTTTTGGAACAAAGAAAAATAATATTAATATAGATGCAAGTTCACTTATAATATTAGTTAAAACGATACCTGCAACAGCAATTGGAATACCTTTTGGAATTAAATAAGGTATAACTAAAAGTATTATTATTAATCTTAATACCTGTTCAAAACAGTTTGAGAATATATGGGGAAACATCTTTTGTTTTCCAAAAAAATATCCCCTTAATATACTAGAAATACTTATAAAAGGTAATGTTAACGATATTGCTACTATTGAGTAATATGTATCAGTGTTATGAAGTAAATATTTTGAAATAATAGGTGCAATTGCTATTATCAAAATTATCAATGTGGCATTTAGAAAACACGAAAAAATAGTACTTGAAAATACTATTTGTTTATTATTGTTTTTATCCTCTGCAACTAACTTACTTATAGCAATAGGGAATCCTAATTGACATATTGTTATAAATAGGTTAAACGTGGGCATTATAAGCATGTATAATCCAATACCATTCGTTCCTATTATTCTTGTCATTATAATTTTAATTATCATACCAAGAATTTTAGTTATAAAACCACCTATAAGTAATATTAATGTAGTTGAAACAAATTTACTTTTTATAATGACCACCTCTATCATAAATATATAGAAAAAATAAAGAAAAAATTCTTTATTTTTTTAATTTTGTTTGCAAAAGAAATAATATACGCTATAATATATACGTAGATTTAAAAATATAAAGGTGATAGTATGAGTGACTTTAATACGCTACATGAATTATATAGGCATATAAAACCAGCTTTAACTGCAAGAGTTGAAGAACTTAAAAGAATAAATATACAAACAACAGAAGAAGATATTTTTTTAAGACTTAGTGAACTAAAGTGGAGAAAAGCCACAAACTTAACTATCGCAATGATGATAAAGGATATTTTTAATGTAACAAAAGAAGAATTAGATGAAGGAGAAGAAGTTGATGAAAAATAATAAGACTCAAAAGAAAAAAGTAGACATATATGGCATAATAACACGTACAGTTATAATTACAATCATTTCGTTGCTTTGTGCAGTATTAATTGTACCAATATTTAAAGACACAAACTTAGGTCTTGAACTAGCAGGTGGGTTTGAAGTTTTATATGAAGTAGAAGGCCTTAATGGAGAAGAAGTTACATCTGATATGATGAGTGCAACATATAAAACAATGATAAAAAGAATAGATATATTAGGCGTATTAGAACCTGAAATATCTATTGAAGGCGATAATCGAATCAGAATAAGATTAGCAGGAATTGAAGACGAGGATGAGGCAAGAACTGTTCTTAACACAGTAGCATCATTGAGCTTTAGAGATGCTAATGACAAATTATTAATGAGCAGTGATGTATTAAACGCTGGTGGTGCATCCGTTCAATATCAAAATGGGTTACCAGTAGTATCACTTTCAATAAAAGATACAAAAACATTTTATAATGTAACAAAAGAAGTTAGTACAAGAGAAAATGGCGAAAATTTAATTGTTATATGGTTAGATTTCGAAGAGGGCGTAGATAGTTATAAAAACGAAACATCATGTAATGCCCTAGGAAACTCTCACTGTATTTCAGCTGCAACAGTTTCTTCAGCATTTTCATCTGATGTAGTAATTCAAAGTTCTGCATTTACTAAAGAAGAAGTTCAAACATTAGTAGAACTTATAAATTCAGGTAGCTTGCCAACAAAATTAAACGAATTACAATCTACAGTAATAGGAGCAAGTTTCGGTAGTGATTCATTAAATAAAACTGCTATTGCTGGAATTATTGGTGTATTGCTTATAATGATTTTCTTGACATTGATGTACCATTTTTCAGGTTTTATTACAAGTTTAAGTGTAATAGTATATTCATTACTAGTATTCTTTACATTCTGGTTAATAGGTGGAACTTTAACATTGCCAGGTATAGCAGCTATTGTACTTGGTATTGGTATGGCAATAGATGCTAATATAATAAGTATGGAAAGAATAAAAGAGGAATTATACCAAGGCAAGAGTTTAAAAACAGCATTTGAAAATGGTAATAAAAACAGTTTATCATCAATATTAGATGCTAACATCACAACTTTAATAGTTGCAATTATATTATTTATTTTCAGTGAAAGTAGTGTAAAGGGATTTGCTACTATGTTAATTATCAATATAGTAGTTACATTATTAGTAATGGTAGTTATTGATAAAAAAATATTAAAAATGTTTGTAAATACAGGCTTCTTTGATGAAAGAGTTAACTCATTTATAAAGCTAAATAAGAAGAAAATAGGCAATGCAGAAGTTAAAACTAAGAAATATGTTAAATCTCGTACTGCAATATTAGGCGCTTTTAGCTTACTTATAGTAGCTGGTACTGTATTTATGATAATGTCTGGTTTTAATCTTGGGCTTGAATATAAAGGTGGAACAAGTATTGATTTAAAAGTAAACAATAATATCACAACAGCAGATGTTAATAAATATTTTGAAGAAACCGATTATAAAATAAATAAAGTTACAAAAACAAAAGATGGATACTCAATAGTACTTGATAAAGAATTAGATAAAGAAGAAAGCAATACGTTAATTTCAAATCTTGAAAAAGAATTTAATGCTAAAACTGAAATTAATGTAATAAGTAACATAGTAAAAAAAGAACTTACATTAAATGCAATATATTCAGTATTACTATCCCTAATAGGAATAATAATATATATAACAATAAGATATAGATTTAGCTACGCTATAAGCGCTATAATAGCTCTTTTCCATGATATATTTGTTGTGTTCTTAGTATTTAGTATATTCAAGTTAGAAATAACTAGTATATTTGTTGCTGCAGTACTTGCAGTATTAGGATATTCTATAAATGGAACTATAGTTGCATTTGATAGAATAAGAGAAAACTTAAATATGACAAAAGGAAAGGTTAAGAGTAAAGAAGAATTAGAAAATGTAATAAACTTAAGTGTAAGTCAGATGTTCAAAAGAAGTATGTTTACAAGTATAACGACTTTATTACCAGTATTAAGTTTAGTAATATTTGGTACAAGTGAAATAATCAACTTCAACATTGCATTGTTAGTAGGAATTTCAATGGGAACATATTCATCATTATTCATAGCAACTTCTTTATGGTATGTGTTAAATAAAAGAAATATTGGAAAAAATATGGTTAATAGAATAGGATGGGATTCTGACAAACAAAATGAGTTTAAAGTAAAAGGAGTTAATGATTAGTCAATGACAAATGATGAACTTTTTAATAGCTTGTTAGAACGTTTTGAAAATGCAGAAGATAAAAAAATAATATTAGATGCATATAATTATGCAAAAGAAATATACGGTGATGAGATTAGACTCAATAAAGAGTCTCTTCTTAGTCATGCTGTTAACGTTGCAATTATAACTCATGATATTTGCCCAGATACTAGCGCAATAGCATCTGGGTTATTGCATGAAACCTTAAAAAAAGGGACTATTACTAGGAATGATATAAAAGAAAGATTTGGCGAAGAAATAGCATTTTTAGTAGAAAGCGTTGATAAATTAAATAAAATAAGTTTGAACTCAAGTAGCGATGCAATCATAATGAGTGAAAGAAATATATTAGTAGGCCTTGCCGAAGATTTTAGAGTAATAGTAATAAAACTAGCTGATAGACTTCATAATATGAGAACCCTATATGCTATATCAGAAACTAGTCAAAAGGAAAAAGCAAGGGAAACATTAGAAGTTTTAGCACCTATTGCACATAGATTAGGTATACATACTATTAAGAGTGAACTAGAAGATTTATCGTTGATGTACTATAAACCAGAAGTTTATAAAGACATAGTGGATACTTTAAATAGTACAAAAAACGAGCGAAATGAATTAGTTGAAAAAATGAAATACGAAATAAGTAGTATGTTGGATGAACATGGTATAAAACATGAAATAAAGGGAAGAGCAAAATCAATTTACAGTATATATAAAAAATTATCCAAAGGTAAAACTTTTAGCAGTATATATGACTTATTAGCATTAAGAGTATTTGTTGATAAGGAAGAAGAATGCTATAAAGTTTTAGGATTAATACACTCAAAATTTAAACCAATTCCAAAAAGATTTAAAGACTACATAGCTATGCCAAAATCTAACATGTATCAATCACTTCATACTACAGTTTTAGGATTTGATGGAAAAATATTTGAAATTCAAATCAGGACATACGAGATGGATGAAATTGCTGAAAATGGTATTGCCGCTCACTGGGCCTATAAAGAAGGCGGAAGCGGAACTAAAGCAGTAAAAACTGCAGTAGAACAAAAATTATTATTCTTTAAATCAATAATGGAACTTAATGAAGAAAAAAAAGATGACTACGACTTTGTAAATGCAGTTAAAGAACAAATGATGTCATCAGATAGCATTTATGTATATACTCCAAAAGGAGATGTATTTGAGTTACCTAGTGGCTCAACTCCAATAGATTTTGCATACAGAGTACATACAGAAGTTGGTAATAAAATGGTAGGCGCAATAGTTAATGACAATATAGTACCATTAGATTACAAACTAAATAGTGGGGATATAGTAAAAATAAACACTAATAAAAATTCTAAAGGGCCAAGTTATGAATGGATAAATATGGCTGCCACTGTAAGTGCAAGAGACAAAATAAAAAGCTTCTTTAGTAAAATTGATAAGAAAGAATACATAAAAAATGGAGAAGAATTATTACAAAATGCTATAAGAAAGAAAAAAATGGATTTTCAAACATTTTATGGTGATGAAATACTTAATAAAGTATTTAATGAGTATAAAATTTCTTCAAAAGATGAACTATATTTTGACATAGGATCTGGAAAACTAAATGCAACAGCTATTTTAAACTTTGTAACAGATGAGTCAGTTTCAAAAGAAGAAGAAATAGTAAATAGGATATTAAATGGTACATCTAAAGAGGTAGAAATAACATCAGATATAATAGTGCCCGGAATAGACAAAATAAAAACTCAATTAGCATCTTGCTGTACCCCAATAAAAGGTGATGAAATAATTGGATACATCTCCAAAGGAAAAGGAATAACAGTACATAGAAGAAAATGTCATAATATAGAAAATAATGAAAGAGTTATTGACGTATTCTGGAACGATTCTATAAATAAAAAATTCCCTACTACTATATTAATACATGCAGAATATAACGATAAATTATTGCTTGATATAATAAATAAGTCATCATTAGATAATGTTTCAGTTGAAGGAATAAATGTATTGAGTAAGGGAAGCGTGTATATTTATCAAGCTGAAATAATGGTAACAGATACGGACACATTAAGAAAATATATAGATGATCTATATTTAATACCAAATATTAGAAAAGTTGAGCGCATAATAAAATGAAAGTTGTTATTCAAAGAGTAAAACATGCGAGTGTTACAATAGATGAAAAATTATATTCCAATATTTGTAATGGAATGTTAATATTAGTTGGCTTTACGCATGGTGATACTGAAGATAAAATTAATAAAATGGTAAATAAAATAGTTAATTTAAGAATTTTTGAAGATAATAATAATAAAATGAATCTAAATATAAAAGATGTAGATGGTTCTATATTATCAGTATCACAATTTACTCTATACGCTGACACTAAAAAAGGAAATAGACCAAGTTTTGTTTCAGCACTAAATTATAATGAGGCAGAAAAATTATATGATATTTTTAATAAAAAATTATCAGAGAGCATAGAAAATGTCAAAACAGGGATTTTTGGAAGCGATATGAAAGTAGAACTTTTAAACGATGGTCCAATAACAATATTAATGGAGGAGTAATATGGAAAAAAATAAAGTAAATTATAAATTAATAAATATAACATTAATATTTGTAATCATATTTTTATTATGTAAAACCAGTACATTATGGTCTACAATTATCAATAAAATAATATCAATAGCATCACCATTTGTAATAGCATTTGCAATAGCGTATGCACTATATCCGTTGCTTAGAAAAATGGTGTCTAAAAAAATTCCGAAGCCATTATCAGTTTTCATAATAGTTGCACTACTAGTAGGCTTCATAACATTAATGGTATACTTAATAATTCCAATATTAGTAGAACAATTACAAGCACTATCTAGTTTAGTACTAACATTTATACAAGATATATCAACTAAATATGAAATAGATTTAAAATTCTTACAAAAGGATTTAATGGATGTAAATTCAATATTAAGTAAATTTGGAGAGTCAATAGGGAATATATCTATGGCAGTAATAAATACAGCAATTGATATAATAACATTTACAGTAATAACTTTTATAACATTTATATACTTCTTAGCAGATATGGACAGAATAAGAGAAAGAGTAAAAAAATTCTTAAAACGTAAAAACAAAAAAACATTCCAGTACGTACGAAAGATTGATGATGAATTAAGCAAATACTTTGTTGGATTGGGGAAATGTATACTAATTCAATTTGTTGAATATACAGTAATCTTCTTCATAATAGGACATCCTTATTATTTATTACTCGGAGTTTTATGTTCAGTTACAACAATTATTCCATATTTTGGAGGAATATTCTCAAATATAATAGCAGCTGTAACAGCATTCTTTATATCAAAAAATTTATTTATTTTAACATTAATAGTAGCACTTGTATGTCCAAACATAGATGGATACATAATATCCCCTAAGGTTTATGGTAAATCTAATAATGTTCCTGCCTTGTTAACTATATTTTCCGTATTTGCAGGAGGAATATTATATGGTATGTGGGGGATTGTAATAGCGTTACCACTTACAATAGTACTACTTTCAACTTATCATTTTTATGAAGATGACATACAAGATAAATTAGAAGATATGAAGTCAAAAAAAGATGAAACAAATGCAGAAAAAATGTAAACATTGTTACCAAACAATGTTTTTTTAACAATTTTATTGTAAAATAAAGTCAGGTGATAAAAATGAATTTGAGTTTAGAAGAATTAAAAGAGCAAAAAAAGTATGATGAAATATTTGAGATTTATGGTGCAGAAGAGTATAGAAAAGCAATCCCTAAATCATATAGTAGAAAAGAGCTGAAAAGGTTAATAAAGGCCAAGGATTATAAACAAATATTAGAAAAATTTGGTGAGGCTTACTATATTAAATGTGCACCTATGAAATTTATAAAAAAAGAAACATATAGTTTAGTTAAGAAAAAGAAAAAATATATCCAGAAAGACATGCTTGCAAATATAGCTGCTGTAACAGTAAGCGTAGTGGTAATAGTAGGCGTCGGTATGCCAGCAGTAGCAGATTATAAAATAAGCCAATCTGAAGAGGAATACTCTGATATGTTATCAGCTTATAATGAAAAGAAAAGGGATTATGCAGAAAAAATAAACAAATTAGGTTTAAATCAAATGGAATTGTTTATGAAAGTAATGTACGATCAAAGAACAACAATGGAGGGATATGGAACTCCAAAAACAGATATTGTCGGATTAGAGAGACTGGATTTTCTTGAAGATAACCAACCTGGTGTTTGTAGAAATATGGCCGATGATTATGCCGCAACATTAAATTCTATAGATTCAAATTTTAATGCTGTACCAATATTTATTAACTTCGATGGGCAAAAAATAGTAAAAGGTGGAGTTATAGGTCTTAACAATGTGATTGATTATGCCAACGAAATTGAAGAAACAGAATCTAACCAAAATCAGGATAATACAAGTCAAGAAGCAAGCAACGAAGTTAAGAGTAACATTACTCCAAATCATGCAGTAGTATTAGCTGACTCAATAGAAGGAGACGGTATTAATTTTATAATAGACCCAACTAATCCATGTATAGGTTTCATGTATGATGGTAAAATGTATATGCCATGGTGTGAAAACGGTGAAGGATTAGATGAAAATTTTTTAGGTAGCATAATGAGAGGCTCTAAAGTACTAGGAAAGTATATGAGTGCTAAATTTGAAAGCTATTTTTGCGATATAAATTTGGAGGAATTAAAGGATAAATTAAGTATTATTAATCAAAATAAAGCACTAGTTAGTGCTTTACAAAAATCAGAAAAAATAGAAACAAAAACCATACCAGACTCAAAACAAATACTTGAACAATTAAAACAGGAACTATTGAATCAAAAAGATAACTCTAAAACAAGAATAAGGTAATCATGTAATTATAATGCTATAAAGCTAAAACTCCGAAATGTTTTTTTGGAGTTTTTTAACATTATAAACATGTATATTTGATATAAATATGCCTTGAAATATAATATTATAAACTGTATAATTTTATTATAAGGTAGGAGAACATATGAAAAAGAATAAAGGTTTTACATTAATAGAACTACTAACTGTAATAGCTATTTTAGCAATAATATTATTGATATCAGTTCCAACAATACTAGGAGTAATGGATAAATCAAAGAAACAAGCATTTATAGAAAGCGGAATATCAATAGTAAAAGCATTATCAACTGAAAAGTCAGTAGATACGATATTAGAAAATAAAGTAGAATTACCAGA
>CAKPCJ010000027.1 GCA_934141575.1 uncultured Bacilli bacterium | reverse complement strand
ATCCATAACAGATATTCTTATCTTATAATCATTTGATAATAAAGAGATTCTATCAACAGCATCATATAAGTTATTTAAGTTTATCTTAATAGCTAGCTCAAACTGAGTTGGTATCAACTTGGCTGTATTAGGATAACTACCATTTAGTATTCTTGTTTGAAATAAAATATCATCGAATTTAAATAAAATCTTATTTTCAAAGAAAAACATGTTAATTTCTTCTTCTTCACCTAAAATAGACTTCAATTCATTAATATTTCTTCCAGGGATAGTAACATTAACTATATTATTTATAGAATCTGATAATTCAACAACTTTTGTTGATAATCTATGTGAATCAGTAGCTGTAACCTCTAACCTATTATCTTCTATTTTAAAATTAACACCCGTAATTATTGGTCTAGCTTCACTAAGTGATACTGCAAAGCTTGTTTGATTTATAATATTTCTTAAGATTTTGCTTTTAAGAATAACAAAATTATCATTTTCTTCTAAATCAACACTTGGATAATCACTTAATTCTATACCATTTAAATTTGTTTTATAATTAGATGTACTTATTAATACTTTCAAATTATCAATTAATTCAAATGTTATATCTTCATCAGGACACTTTCGTATTATTTCTAATATATATCTACCAGGTAATACGATAGAACCATTGCTCTTTTTAGATACTAAATCATCATTACTAATGATAGCCTTAATTGTAATATCATTATCAGTAGCTGTTAGATATAACCCACTATCTGTCAATTCAAATTTAATACCTGCTAATGCTGGAATTAAATTTTTTGTAGATACAGCCTTAGCAACTATGTTAAGTTTTTCTAATATTTTATCTTTCTTTATAATGAAATACATATTTTACTCTCCTTTTATTAATGTATTATTTTTATTACGGTGGAAAATGTGGATAAATATGAAATTGTTGTATTTTATTGTAATTTTTGGCAAATATAAGCTGTGTATATTATGTGAAAAGTTTACATTTTATCCACTGTTAATTAAAATCATGCTTTAATTTTTCTAAAATTCTCTGAAGTTCTTCATTTGACTTAAGTTCACTTGTAATTTTGTCAACCGCATGAATTACTGTCGAATGGTCTCTTCCCCCAAATTCTACGCCAATTTTAGGGTAAGATTCATCCGTTAAAGTTCTACACATATACATTGCAATCTGTCTAGGATATGCAATAATAGCCGTTCTTTTTTTAGATTTTATTTCGTCAACACTTATCTTATAATAGTCAGCTACTATACGTTGAATACGCTGAATATCATTTTTGTAATTAGCAGATTTGGAAATGTGATCTTTCAAAGCCTCCTCAGCAATTTGCTTTGTAACATTATCAATATTAAATATTGTAGAATATGCGCATATTCTAGTTAGAGCTCCCTCCAATTGACGAACATCATTATCAACATTTACTGCAATATACTCTATTACCTCTTCGTTGATAGTAACTATCAAATTTTGAGAAGCAATCTTTCTTTTTAATATATTAACCCTTAAATCAAATTCAGGTGGATAAATACTAACCGTTAATCCCCAGTTAAATCTAGTTCTTAACCTATCCTCAAGTATTTTTAAATCATTAGGAGATCTATCTGAAGAAATAATTATTTGCTTATTAGAATCGTGCAATTCATTAAATGTGTGAAAAAACTCTTCTTGACTTCTAGGTGCACCACCTAAAAACTGAATATCGTCAATAATTAGGACATCGATATCTCTATATTTTCTTTTAAATAAATCTATCTCACTAAAATTATTATTCTTGCTATCTTTTTTATTCATTTCAACAAAATCGTTTTTAAATTTTTCAGAAGTAACATACAAAACCTTTTTGTTTGAATTTTTAGTGATATAATTTCCTATCGCGTGCATTAAGTGAGTCTTCCCTAACCCACTGTTTCCATATATAAATAATGGGTTATACATTTTTCCAGGATTATCAGCAACACTAAATGCAGCAGCATGTGCTTCCTTATTACTATTACCTAATATAAAATTTTCAAACTCATATTTAGGATTTAAATTTGTTTCGGCAGTACTATAGAAAGGAACTCCAATGTCCTTCTCTACTTTTGTATTAGATGAAAGCTCATCTTCCGTATAATATTCTACAATAAAAATAGTACCTGTAATAGTATTAAAGGTTTTTTCAATTAATTCATTATACTTTTCCTTTAACTGTTTCTTATGTATATGTGTTGGTGTTGAAATTTTAATTGTTTTGTTTTCTATAGAATGTATACTTGCATTTTCAAACCAAGTACTATACGCTAAGGAGCTTATCTGTTCTTTTATTGTTGACAAAAAATCACTCCACAAGTTATCAACGTTCATAAAACCACCTACTCGTTAATAATTTTACAACAAAAAACCCCAAAAATAAAGAAATTTTTACAAATTTTTACAATTATCCACATTATAAACTTTTACGTAAAGAACAAGTTAATAAAAAATTATCAACAATTGTTGATAATTGTAAATAATTATTGACATAAAACCAATATTCTACTATAATGTAATAGCGATATTTATTAAAAAACTGGAGGTGTATTAGATATGGCAAGAACACAAGGACCAACTTATCAACCAAACAAAGAAAAAAGAAAAAAGGTACATGGATTTAGAAATACAAGTGCTAGTGTATTAAACAATAGACGTTCAAAAGGAAGAAAAAAGCTTTCTGCATAATTGCCACTGATATCAGTGGTTTTTTAATATAAAAGGATGATATTATGAAAAAAAAATATATAGTTAAAACAAAAGAAGAATTTAATGAAATAATTAGAACGACAAAACCTTACAAACATAAGTGCTTTAATATATATATAAGGAAAAGTAATTTTAATTATTCAAGGTATGGAATATCAGTACCAAAAAAATATGGAATAGCTGTACAAAGAAACAAAATCAAAAGGCAGTTAAAAGAAATAATAGATTCTAATCAATACCTATTTAAAAAAAACACAGATTATATTATAATAGTAAGAGATTCAATAAAATCAAAAGAATATAACGAAATAGAAAAATTAATACAAGAGATATTTATTGATATACAAAATAGAGGTGAATAAATGAAAGATAAATTAAAAAAGCTGTCATTGATTTTCATGGTAGCAATACTATTAACGGGATGTACAAAACAATTAACTACAAAAAACAGTACAGGAAAATTAGAAAATGTAACAGTAGAAGGTTTTACGCTAACAGCAAACATTCTATGTCAACCAACAAATGAAAAAGTAATCAAGGCATATGAAACAAATAAGCCAGTGGACAAAGATGGAAAGGAAATAGATTATAAAACCTTACCAAAATGTGAAGAATTTAAGGTAACATCTGGCGGGTATGAGGGATTGTGGACAACAATCTTCGTTAAGCCATTAGCGTGGTTTATAGTAAAAATAGCAGTTATACTAAAAAATATTGGTTTAAGTGGGGGAATAGCTAGTGGGTTAGCATTAATCCTTGCGACACTAATAATAAGGTTAGTATTATTACCATTTACTAAAAAAACAGCAATGCAATCTGAATTATTGAAACAAGCTCAACCAGAATTAGCAAAAATAGAAAAAAAATATCAAAATGCTCAAGATAAAGAAACTTTAATGAAAAAGAGTCAAGAAACAATGATTGTATACAAAAAATATAACATAAATCCAACATCAAGTTGTTTGTTTGCATTTATTCAATTGCCACTTTTAATAGCATTTTTTGAGGCAATAAATAGAATACCATTACTTTTCGAAGGTACATTTTTAGGAATGAAACTAGGAACGACACCATTGTATGGAATAACACATGGTCAAATCTTATACATCATACTAGTAATCATAATAGGATTAGCAACATTCTTCTCATTTAAGTTAAACGGTGGAGCAGCCTCTCAACCAGAAATGCAAAGTCAAATGAAAATAATGAGCATAGTAATGGTGGTAATAATAATAATTTCTTCATTGAACTTCTCAACAGCAATAGCAATTTATTGGATAACATCAAGCACGATGACAATAATCCAAAATCTTGTTGTAAAAAAAAGGAGAAGTAGCAAATGAAAGTATATGAATTTGAAGGAGTAACTCTTGAAGAAACAATAGAAAAAGCAGAATATAGTCTTAAAATAAACAAAAAAGATTTTCAAATAAAATCAGACGAATCAAAAGAAGGTTTATTTAAAGGTAAAAAAGTTAAATTAAGTGTAATTACAAATAAAGAATTAATAGAATATGTAAAAAAATATTTAAAAGAACTAACCAAAAAAATGAATATATCTGCAAAAATTGAAGTAAGACAAAAAGAAGACGGAATATATTTTATGATGTTTACTGATAATTCACCAATATTAATTGGAAAAAGAGGTAAAACATTAGATTCAATTCAGATACTTATCAGACAAGCAATATACAGTGCAACCGGATTCATGGTAAACAATATAACAATTGATGCAGAGTGTTATAAAGTAAAGCAAAAAAAGATGCTAGAGAATCTTGCAAATACATTAGCGGACGAAGTAGAAGCAACCAACATGGAAGTTAAACTTGATGACATGACAGCATATGAAAGAAAAATAATTCACAATGCATTAATGAAAAGAGAAGAAATATATACAGAAAGCGAAGGGGAAGAACCTCATCGCCATATAGTAATTAAGCCTAACAAATAGGCTTTTTTTATTTCCCGGGAAATGTTATAATAACCAAAGAGGCGAGAAAATATGAAAGATACAATAGTAGCAATATCAACATCTCTAGGTGTTGGTGCAATATCAATAATAAGAGTTAGTGGTGAAGATTCAATAGAAATTGTTAATAAAATTACAAAAAAACATAGATTATGTGAAGTAGAATCAAACACAATAAATTATGACAAAATAGTATATAAGAACGAAATAATAGACGAAGTGTTAATATCCGTGATAAAAGCACCACATACATATACAGGAGAAAATGTTGTTGAGATAAATTGTCATGGGGGAATATCAACAACAAATAAAATCCTACAAATATTGTTAGAAGTAGGATGCAGATTAGCCAAACCTGGAGAGTTTACTGAAAGAAGATTTTTGAATGGAAAAATAGATTTGTTGCAAGCAGAAAGTGTCATGGATTTACTAAATTCAAAAAATGAAACGACACGAAAAATGGCAATAAATCAAATGGATGGAAAGGTTTCAAAATTAATACGTGATTTGAGACAAGATTTTATCGAAATACTAGCAAATATAAACGTTAACATTGATTACCCTGAGTATGAAGATATAGAGGAAATAACAATACAAGACATAAAAGAAAAAATTGGAATTTTAGAACAAAAATTAAACAAAATAATAATAGAGAGCAAAAATGCCAGAGTAATAAAAGAAGGAATAACTACCGCAATAATAGGAAAGCCAAATGTAGGTAAAAGTAGCTTATTAAACAAACTTATAAAAGAAGATAAAGCAATAGTAACAGATATTGAAGGAACAACAAGGGATATAGTTGAAGGAAGTATAGATATAGACGGTCTAACATTAAATATAATAGACACAGCAGGTATTAGAAACACAGATGACTTAATAGAAAGTATAGGAGTTCAGAAAAGTAAAGATCTGATAAAAAGAGCCGATTTGGTTCTATATGTGCTTAATAACAATGAAGAGTTAACAGAAGAAGATAAAATAATTATAAATGAGTTATCCACAAGAAATCACATAATAATAATTAACAAAAATGATTTGGAAAGAAAAATAGATACATCAGAAATAAAAGAAGAGTATATAGAAATTAGTGTATTAAATGATGAGGGTATAGAAAAACTTATAAACAGGATAAAACAGTTATATGAGCTAGAAAAATTTAACACACAAGATTTAACTTATCTAACAAATGCTAGGGGATTAGCAATATTAGAACAGGTATTGCTTGTTACAAATGAGCTAAAAAAATCATTAGAACTTAATATACCAATAGACATGATAGAAATAGACATAAAAAAAATATGGAACTTATTGGGAGAAATAACAGGCGATACGTACGAAGATGAATTAATAGATCAACTATTTAGTCAATTTTGTTTAGGAAAATAGAAAAATTAAATTATTTTCTATTTTTTTTTATTCAAAAATAGTCCTAAAACAAACTCAAAGTTATCCACAACATAACTATAAAAATTAGAAAAATAGAAAATATTGTATTATTCTAAAATCAATAGTATAATAATAAAAGCAAAAAAGAAGGTGTTGTTATGAAATATGAAGTAATAGTAGTAGGTGGAGGACATGCAGGTTGTGAAGCATCACTAGCTGCTTCCAGAATGGGGCATAATACATTATTGGTAACAGGAAACATTAAAAATATAGCAGATATGCCATGTAATCCATCAATTGGAGGTTCTGCAAAGGGAATAGTTGTTAGAGAAATAGACGCCCTTGGTGGTGAAATGGGAATAAATGCAGATAAAAGCTTAATTCAAATTAAAATGCTAAACAGTGGAAAAGGTCCAGCTGTCCAAGCATTAAGAGCACAAGCAGATAAAATAACTTATCCACAAGAAATGTTAAAAACTCTAAAAAGCCAGAAAAATCTTACCATTTTAGAAGGAATGGTAGAAGATTTAATTGTGGATAACTCTAAAGTTTTGGGGATAATTCTTGAAAATGGGGAAAAAATAGAATCGAATACTGTAATTTTGACTACTGGAACATATTTAAAGGCAGATATTATGGTAGGAGATACAAGAACAAGACAAGGTCCACATGGTGAAAAACCAAGTAACCATTTGAGCGACAACTTAAAAAAATATGGCTTAAAAATAATAAGATTAAAAACAGGAACTCCACAGAGAATTGCTAAAAGTAGTATAGATTATTCAAAGACAAAAGAGGAAAAAGGTGATTATGAATTATTAACATTCAGTTATGATGAACCAGCAAAATATAAAGTAGAAGATCAAGTTTCATGTTATCTAACATATACAACACCTAAAACTCATGAGATAATTCGAAGCAATCTAAATAAATCAAGCATGTATGGGGGATTACATGATATTACAGGGGTTGGACCAAGATATTGCCCTTCAATAGAAGATAAAGTAGTAAGATTTGCGGATAAAGAACGACACCAATTATTCTTAGAACCAGAAAGTAAATACTATGATGATATTTACCTACAAGGATTTTCAACATCTATGCCACATGATATACAAGAACAAATGGTTCATAGTCTGCCAGGATTAGAAAATGCGAAAATATTAAAATATGCATATGCAATAGAATACGATGCTGTATATCCTACACAAATGAAATTATCATTAGAAAATAAAATACTAGAAAACTTATTCACAGCAGGTCAAATAAATGGAACAAGTGGTTATGAAGAAGCCGCATGCCAAGGATTGATGGCGGGAATAAACGCTTCACTAAAAATAGAAGGAAAAGACCCACTAATATTAAAAAGAAACGAAGCATATATTGGAGTTCTAATAGATGATTTAGTTACAAAGGGAATAAGAGATCCATATAGACTATTAACTTCAAGGGCTGAATATAGACTATTATTAAGAAATGATAATGCAGATTTAAGATTGAGAAAATATGGTTATGATATAGGTTTAATTAGTGAAGAGAGATATAATAAATTACTCTTAAAAAAACAACAAATCATACAGCTAGAAGAACAATTAAAATTAAAAAAGGTAACAACTGCACATAATGATATACTTAAAGAAATGGGAACAACAACTATAAAAGATGGTATAAGTTTATACGAATTATTAAAACGTCCAGAAGTAACTTTTGAAAAATTGCAAAAAGCAAATTTAATAGATAATTATTTTGATAAAGAAATAATTAAACAAGTGGAAATAAATGATAAATACGAAGGATACATATTGAAAGCAACAAAAGAAGCCGAAAAAATGCTAGAATTAGAAAATAAATTAATACCAGATGATATAGATTATGACAAAATAAAGAATATAGCCAGTGAAGCTAAACAAAAATTGAATGAAGTAAGACCTTCATCAATTGGTCAAGCAATAAGGATAAGTGGTGTAAACCCTTCAGACATATCAATACTAATGATCTATTTAAAAAAGGAGTACTATGGAAAAAAATACTTTTAATGAACTACTAAAAAATTTGAATATAGAGGCAACTGATGATCAATATGAAAAATTAATTGAATACTATAATCTTTTGATTTTATGGAATGAAAAAATAAATTTAACAAGTATAACTGATAAACAAGAAGTATTTATAAAACATTTTTATGATAGTCTTAGTATAAACCAAGTAGTAGATTTAACCAAAATAGATACTCTTTGTGATATAGGAACTGGTGCTGGCTTTCCTGGAATAGTATTAAAAATAATGTTTCCAAATGCTGAAATAACATTGGTTGATTCACTTACTAAGAGAATAAAATTTTTGGAAGAAGTAAAAACAAGATTAAAACTTGATAAATTAAATATTGTTAACTCAAGAGCCGAAGATTTTTCGAGAAAAAATAGAGAACAATATGATATTGTAACATCAAGGGCAGTGGCAAAATTAAATGTATTATTAGAAATCTCATTTTCACTCGTAAAAGTAAACTCATATTTTATTGCTATGAAATCAACTAATTATGATGAAGAAATAAAATTATCAACGCGAGCATTGGAAGAATTAAATGGAACAGTTGAAAGAATAGAACAACTAGAATTACCAATAATAAAAGAACCAAGAACTTTAATTAGAATAAAAAAGAATGAAAAAACAAAAGAAAAATACCCTAGAGAATTTAAACAAATTTCTAAAAAGCCATTGTAAAATTTTCTAAAATATTGTATCCTAATAATAGAATAATTAGGAGGCCTACGATATGAATAATAATATGGAAAAGGAAATATATGAGATACCATTGGATGATATAATCCCTAATAGATTTCAACCAAGACTTACTTTTGATGAGGAAGCAATGCAAGAATTAACAGCATCAATCAAAGAACATGGTGTAATCCAACCATTAGTATTAAGAAGACTAGGCGATAAATATGAAATAATAGCTGGAGAAAGAAGATATAAAGCTTCGACACTAGCAGGTCTAGAAAAGGTTCCAGCAATAATAATGAATTTAGATGATAATAAAAGTGCAGAAGTTGCACTTGTTGAAAACATACAGAGAAAACAATTAACAGCTATAGAAGAAGCAAAATCATACCAACAATTACTAGATAGAGGATACTTAACTCAAGATGATTTGGCAAAGAGATTGGGAAAATCTCAACCAGGTATATCTAATAAGATGAGATTACTAAACTTATCAGAAGAAGCACAAGAGGCTTTGTTAGCAAACAAAATTTCAGAAAGACATGCAAGAAGTTTATTATCAATAAAAAATCAAGATTTGCAAGTCAAAATGTTAAATAGAATAATTAATGAAAGAATGACAGTTAGACAAGCAGACGCAGCAATTAAAGAATTAATAGATAATGATCCAAGTGCAAGTGATGAGGGAGGAAATCAAATGCAAAAAGAAGAGCAAACTTTTCAATATCAACAACCAGTTGAACCAATAACGCCTATAATGCCAAACCAACCAGTTGAAAATATGTCATCAAAGATGGAAAATAATAATTTTATAAACTTAAGTTCAAATCACTCAATGACAGATAATGGCACAGAAGAATTAAATATGGATATTGATTTCCAAGATATAGATGAGCCAGCAATCCAAAAAATGAATGAAATAGATAATATGTTAAAACAACAAAATTCAATGCCAGAATTTAACCCTAATATAAACGTATCTATTCAACCACAAACGGGATTTAATAGCCAATCAAATTCTAAACCACAAATGCCAGAATTTAATCCAAATATGAATCAACCATTAAATACTACTAAGAGAGATATAAGACCTATAATAAGTGACATAAGGCAAACAGTAAACAACATTCAAAGAGAAGGATTTATCGTTGATTTAGATGAATTTGACTATGAAAATACATATCAAGTTGTTATAAAAATACAAAAAAATTAAAGCTATGATTTCATAGCTTTTTTTCTTGACACGCGCATTTAAAAAAAGTATTATTAAAATAAGGAGAGTATGTATGAAAAAGAAAGGTTTTACTTTAGTAGAAGTACTTGCTGTATTAGTTATAATGGGAGTATTAATGGCAGTAACAATACCATCAATTATAAATAGTTTAGATAAGAAAAAAAATAGAGAATATGAAAAAATAGTCGAAGAAATTGAAAGTTCAGCTAAACTGTATGTAACTCAAAATGAAACAGTGCAACAATTTCTAAATCAAGCAGGAAGTATAAATGTAAGTTATAATACACTTGTGTCTGAGGGGTTGATAAATGGAAATGAGATGGATCCATTAACAGATGAAAAATGGGATGAAAATGCGTATGTAACAGTATCAAAAGAGGGCTCAACACTAACAGCAACATATGTCAAAGCCAAACCTACGCCACAAATTATTATATCATCAAGCAACATAGACATATCAACAGACGAAAGTTATTTTGAAGATAAACTAATAGATAAAGTAAAAGCAACAGATGAAACAGGCATAGATTATAGAACGGCACTTATATATACATGTAAGGTTGATTCAAAAGAAGAAAACTGTAAGTTAATAAAAAATAGACCAGGGACATATGAAATAACGTACGCATTAAATTATAATGGAACAAAATATACTAGTACATCAAAATTAACAATTAAGTAGTTGGTTCTGTACCTTTTAAATAGTACAGAATTTTTTTATTTTTATCTTCATTTGTAGCTATGTTCCCAGTAACAGGATTTACGAGAACGCCAACAACATTATTAGGCATTTCGTACCAAGAAACGTCTTTATCTAACAAAAAGTTTTCCACAGTATAACTCCATATACTTTTTGAAATATTTCTATCACTACCTTCAACATCAGAATTATCATCATATCCAGTCCATACTCCAACAAGAATATCTTTATTATATCCTATAGCCCACACATCAGTATTGGTAGACCCACTTTTAAGTGAATATTTTTTTGTTAATGATGATGCCAAAGATACACATGTGGGAGATAAAACATCTATTAGATTCACATCATACGTACCGGTTAATAGTTCATTCAATATAAATACAAGACTTTTGTTAAGAACAACATCATTGTTATCTTTGTGTTCATATAAAGTATTTCCATACTTATCCACAACTTTTCTAATTAAATAATTGTCTACTTTAACCCCTTCATTAGCAAGGGTATTATATCCACTTAATAAATCTAAAATATTTATTTCAATAGTACCCAAAGGAAGAGATGGAATAGGATTTAGTTTCGTAGCTATTCCAACTCTTTGTGAGATATCAACAAGTGTTTCTTCACCTAAAAATAGATGAGTTTTAATAGCGTATATATTATCGGAATAAGCTAATGCTGCAGCAAGAGAAATGTTTTTGTTAGCATATTTTTCAGCATAATTTTTAGGAGCATATGTAGAATCATCACTAAATGTAAAAATAGTTTCTTCAGACTTAAATACAGAAGAAGGAGTAAAACCGTTTTCTAGTGCAGCGTAATATAGAAAGGGCTTCATAGTAGAGCCGATTTGTCTCTTAGATTGGGTAACACGATTGAATTGTGATGTGTTGTAATCCCTTCCACCAGCAAGCGCAATTATTTTACCAGTTGATGGTTCAATGATAACACTAGATACTTGTAGAGAAGAAGTAACAGAAATATTATTGTCGATGGCTTCTTCCAAAATAGTTTGCGCATTTGAATCAAAATTTGTATATATTTTAAGTCCACCAGTTGATATTAAAGAAGAAGGAATAGAAGTAATACCACTTAACTCTTTCATAACAGCATCCTCATAATACATTAAAGTATCTAAATTTAATTTTTCTTTTTTACCAATAAAAGTGAGTTCTTCATTGAATGCATCATCAGCTTCCTTCTGTGTTATAAATCCATTCTTAACCATCATAGACAAAATTATTTTTTGTCGTTTTTTTGCTTCAATTAAATCAGTAATTGGTGAATAGTTAGATGGAGATTTAGGAATTCCCGCTAAAATAGATGCTTCAGCTAAATCCAAATCTTTAGAATTTTTATTAAAATAAAACTGACTAGCATTTTCAATTCCATAATTTCCATGACCATAATTTATTGTATTTACGTATCCCTCTAAAATTTCATCCTTGGAATAATCTATTTCCATTTTAAAAGAAAGCCATGCTTCTTCAATTTTTCTACTCCAAGTTTTATCCATAGATAAATATAAATTTCTGGCGTATTGCTGAGTAATAGTAGATGCACCTTGCTTTTTAGAGCCGGTTTTAATATTCACGTACATTGCTTTGACTATTCTTAAAAAATCAAAACCAAAATGCTTATAAAAATTTTTATCTTCAGCAGCAATAGTAGCTTTTATAAAATAGGGAGAAATATCACCTAAACTAGCCCAGCTAGAAGAACCATTACTTTCGAAAAATACGCTATCAGAATTATCCAATAAAACAATACTATTAGAGTTTTTAATATCGAATTTAGGCGTAATTCTAGCATATACATATAATCCTAGTAATATAACAGCAAAAATTATACAAATAAAAATGCAACTTTTAATAAGAAATTTAAGCTTTTTCAACTATATCACCACCAATTAGTAATAGTATGAATAAAAAAAAATAAAATATAAGTTTAAATTTCTTAAAAATATGTTATAATGTCAACGAGAAAAAGGTGAGAATTATCAAAGTAAAAATAAGAAGTATCATTGAAAATATTGATACCAAAGAGAAAAATGTGTATAATCTTGAAGGAATCAAGCAGGATAATAGAATAGTTTATTACGATAAAGAATATAAAAACACAATATTACTAGATACAGAAGTTAAATTGATAAGAGAAAATACCGAAAGCAGATACACACTTATATTTGATAAAAATAAATCTATATCTATCAAATATGAATTAAAAAAATATAATACATTTTTAAACATAGGAATAACAACAAATGAAATATATTTAAATGATAACTCACTAAAAGTAAATTATATACAAAAAATAGAAGGACAAATTACAAATTACAATTATAACCTTGAATGGGAGGAAATATAATGAATAAAAAAATATTAGAGGCACTTCAAACTGCTTTGCAACAATTAAAAATAGAATATACTGAACAAATAATAGTTGAAAAGCCAAATAATAAAGTAAATGGTGATTATAGCTCGAATATAGCAATGAGACTTGCAAAACAGCTACATAAGAACCCAATGGAAATAGCAGAAACTATATCACAAGTAATTAAAGAAGAGTATATTGAAAATATAAAAGTTGAAAAACCTGGTTTTATAAATTTTTATTTAAATAAGAATTATTTGTTAGAAAATATTTTAAGAATAAATAGTGATCCAATGTTTGGACAATTGGAATCAAAACAACTAAAAATAAATGTAGAATTTGTAAGTGCAAATCCAACAGGTAATCTACATGTAGGGCATGCTAGAGGGGCTTGTTATGGAGATGCACTATGTAGAATTTTATCAGCAAGTGGATATGATGTAACAAGAGAATATTATGTAAATGACGGTGGAAACCAAATAAACAATCTCGGAATATCAATAAAAGAAAGATATAAAGAAATATGTGGGTTAGAATCAAATTTAGGTGATGATTGCTATCATGGACAAGAAATAATAGATATAGCCAAAGATTTGTATGATAAAAATGGAGATGCACTTTTAAATGAAGAAATTACATATTTTTGCAATATAGGAATAAAAATATTACTAGAAAAAATAAAATCAGATTTAAAAGAGTTGAACGTTTACTTTGATATTTGGTCTAGTGAAAAACAAATAAGAAAAAATGGTATGGTTGAAAAAGCATTAGAATCTCTTAAAGAAAAAGACTATACTTATGAAAATGAAGGTGCTCTATGGTTAAAGACAACAGAGTATGGTGACGATAAAGATAGAGTCTTAGTAAAAAGTGATGGCACATACACATACTTTACTCCAGACATAGCGTATCATTTAGATAAGATTGAAAGAGGTTATGATAAACTAATTGATATTTTAGGTGCAGATCATCATGGATACATTCCTAGATTAAAAGCCGCAGTAGAAATGCTTGGTAAAAAAAGAGAGAATATAGAAGCTGAAATAGTTCAGATGGTAAGATTTGTAAGAGGCGAAGAGATAGTTAAATTTAGCAAAAGAACTGGTAACGCTATAACAATAAACGAACTAATAGAAGAAGTAGGTAAAAGTGCAGTCAGATATTTCTTCGTAATGAGAAGTCTTGATACTCAAATGGATTTTGATATTGAATTAGCAAAAAAACAAAGTAATGAAAATCCAGTTTATTATGTAGAGTATGCGCATGCAAGATGTTGTTCAATATTAAAAGAGGCAGAAAAGAAAAATATAGCAATATCAAATAAATTTAATAAAATAAATATTGAGTCATGCTATGACTTATTAACAAAATTGTATGACTACGAAAAAATAATAGAAACAGCCGCAAATAAAAGAAGTCCACATATATTAACAAATTACATATATGAATTAGCAAGTATATTTCACAGTTATTACTCAAATCAAAAAGTGTTAACTGATGATATAGAGTTGTCTGAAGAGACATTAGCAATAATTAATGCGACACGAATAACAATTAATAAAGCACTAGGATTGTTAGGAATAGAAGCAAGAGAAAAAATGTAAGGAGAATGAAAAATGAAAAATTTTACAAAAGAAGAATTAAAGCTATTATCTGAAATAGATGTAGCAAGTTATATATTAGAAGATCAAAAAGGTGGTATGAATACTCTTGACCTATACAAAGAAGTTTGTAATATTCTAGGTCATAACTTAAATGAAGATAAAATAGGTGATTTTTTCTCTTCCCTATCAACAGATAAAAGGTTTTTATTATTAGATAATGGAAACTTTGATTTAAGAAAAAAACATTCAGTAAAAGTAGTAATCGAGGAAGATGAAGAAATAGAAGAAGAACAACAAGAAACGCCTATAGAAGAGTCAGATGAAGAAGAAGATATAGATCAACAAGAAAATGAAGATGATTTAGATGATTCTGATGATTTAGGAGAATTAGTAATAGTAGACGAAGATGAACTAGAAGAATAGTCTGAGGAGGAAAATCATGATTGAACGACTTGAACTAATAAAAAAAAGATATGAAGAACTAAATGAAGAACTAATGAAAGAGGAAAATCTTTCTGATATTAGAACATTAACGAAATTAAATAAAGAAAAGGCAGACTTAGAAGAAATAGTAAATAAGTATTTAGAATATACAAATACTGAAAATGATATAAAAGAAGCACACGAAATGTTAAAAGATCCAGAAATGGAAGAATTTGCAAAAGAAGAATTAGAAAATTTAGAGCAAAAGAAGCAATCTATAACAAGCGATTTAGAAAAATTACTAATGCCAAAAGATCCAAATGACTCCAAAAATGTAGTGGTTGAAATAAGAGGAGCTGCCGGTGGAGATGAAGCAAACATTTTTGCTGGGGATTTGTACAAAATGTACACAAAATATGCGGAATCAGAAGGATTTAAAATAGAAGTAATAGAAGCAACAGAAGGTAGTGCCGGTGGATTTTCACAAATAGAATTCATGGTAAAAGGTAAAGGAGCTTATTCAAAATTAAAATATGAAAGTGGAAGTCATAGAGTACAAAGAGTTCCAGCTACAGAGACACAAGGAAGAGTTCACACTTCAACAGCAACAGTTTTAGCAATGCCAGAAGCAGAAGAATTTGATATTGAAATAAATGAGGCAGATATAAAGGTAGAAGTTTGTAGAAGTAGTGGAGCAGGTGGACAATCAGTAAATACAACGGATTCAGCGGTAAGAATGACACATATACCTACTGGAATAATGGTATATTCTCAAACAGAAAGAAGCCAAATAAAAAATAGAGAAAAAGCAATAAAATTACTGAAAACGAGAGTTTATGAACATTTCTTACATGAAGAAGAACTAAAAGCAGGAAACGAGAGAAAAAATAAAATAGGTACTGGAGATCGATCAGAAAAAATAAGAACTTATAATTATCCACAAAATAGAATAACTGACCACAGAATTAATTACACAAGTATGAATTTAGATAGAGTCATGGATGGTAAATTAGGTGAAATAATAGAAGCGTTAATAAATGAAGATCAAAAAAGAAAGCTAGAAGGAAATTAGAAATAATTTCCTTTTTATATTATATGATAGCACACATAAACTTGACAAAAATTAACTATTATGATAGTATACCTAAATAATTAATTCAGCTTGATAAAATTCAAGTTAAAAAGGGGGATTTTTATGAAATTACAAAGACAAAATATATTTACAAAACAAAAAGGCATAAAAAAAGTTACAGAATGGTTAAAACAAAATAAAAAAGTAGCAATATCAGGAGGTTTAATAACTGTATCAATAGTTATATTACTATCATGCTACAACGCAAATTCCAAAAATAGTGATCAAAATACAAGTTCGATAACAGACTCAATAGATGATTCAACAATGGATGAAACTTTAGAAACAGATGAAATAGTAGTTAAGCCAGTAGAAACAACAAAACCAGTAGAAACAACAAAGCCAGTAGAAACAACAAAACCAGTTGAGACAACAAAACCAGTTGAGACAACAAAACCAGTAGAAACAACAAAACCAATTGAAACAACAAAACCAGTTGAGACAACAAAACCAGTTGAGACAACAAAACCAGTAGAAACAACAAAGCCAGTAGAAACAACAAAGCCAGCCGAAGAAGCAAAACCAACTGAAATAATAGTAGAGCATATAGAAATAAAAAATATAGACAAAAAATGTGCATCATTAAAGAAAACAATGAGTACTATGGGATTGTCAGCATCAGATGAAACA
>CAKPCJ010000026.1 GCA_934141575.1 uncultured Bacilli bacterium | reverse complement strand
TAATTTTTCCCCCTTTTAAAAACTACTCAACCAAATATAATTTCATCACTACTCAACGTTGCCATTTTTAATTGTTACGATATAATAACATATTTTTAACATTCTGTCAACTTTTATCCAATAATTCATTAAAACAACTTTACAAATAATACTCTTTTGCATTTCTTAAACTTGATTTTATTTGAATTTAATTACAATTATATCAAAAAATAAATTTCCAATCTCTACTCTGTACTAAGTTTAGACTCTAATGTAACTTCCAATACTGTACTAGTATTAACATCAGACCCTTCTGGAATAAGAGAATTAGTAACAAAACCTGTTCCATTTAATTTATAATCAAGTCCTAATATATTTGATAGCGAAATAACATCCTTCGCTGAATAACCAATTATATTTGGCATTTTAACGTCATAATCATTTGTAAGCAAAAATACTTTATCATAACTCATAACGCTAGACCCAGCCACAGGATACTGTTTAATTATCTTATTTCCACTGCCTAGTACTATAGGAACAACTAACTTAGACTCTAGAGATTTTTTTACCTCCGAAGTATCTTTATTTATATATGAATCAATTTCTACACATACCATCTCAGTACTTTTTGTTTCTTCAGATAATTTTAAATACTTTGAAATATTTGTAGTCAAACTTTTTACAGTTTCTATGGTTGCATTTGCTGATGTTCCCTTAATAGCCACATAAATAATTATCTCTGGATCCTCATATGGGAACATTCCTTCAAACGATCTAATATAATCATTTGTACCAGTCAAATATCCTCCGTTTTTTAAATCTGCTATTTGAGCTGTACCAGTTTTTCCAAACAAACTTATTCCTTCAACATTATAAGAGCGTCCTGCAGATTGGCCAGGTTCTCCATGAACTACATTATACATAAGCTGCTTAATTTTTTGTACAGTTTCTTCACTAGCAACTCTTCCAATCTCAGATTTTGTTCCTTCAAACACTACCTCTCCAGTATTTGGATCTACTATCTTTGATATTATATATGGATTAAGCAATACACCATTATTAGAAATTGAAGTCAATGCCTTGATATGTTGGATAGGTGTTGTGGTAATACCTTGTCCAAATGACGCATTTGCTATTTCTATTGGATACTTAAAATTAATTTTACCAGATACCTCATTAGAAAGAGTAATTCCAGTTTTTTGCCCAAAGCCAAGTTTTTCTAAATAGTCCTTTAATTCATTTCCTGTAAGCAATCCCTGCATCATCATAGTTGAAACACTCGTATTTGCAGAAAGCGCATAACCAACATCAAAAGTAATCGTTCCCCAACCACTTCTGTTCCAGTCTCTAACTGTATTATCACCTATTTTAATACTTCCTGACATAAAAGTAGCATTACCATTATAAACTCCCTTTTCCATTGCAGCCATATAAGTATAAGTTTTCATAGTTGACCCAGGTTCAAATGCATACGATACCAATGAATTAAGATAACTTGTTATATTTCTTGTGTTAGGATCAAATCCCGGGGTTGTTGTAGTAGCCAAAATAGCTCCTGTTTTAGCATTAGCAACAGTTACTGATACCCACTCTGGATTATACTTAGTATAAGCCTCCTTGCTAGCCTGTTCAGCAAAAAATTGAATATTATTATCAATAGTTAAATATATATTATATCCATCAACTGGTTTCTTAGTATCAGATGGTGTATTCGGTATTCTTATTCCATCTTTATCCTTAACATACTTATAATATCCATCAGTACCACTAAGTTCTTTATTATAGTAAGATTCTACACCCATCTCACCAACAATAGTACCATCATCATTATTTTTAGCATATCCTATTACATAAGAAAGAAAGTCCCCATTAGGATAAAACCTCTTCCTAGTTTGTATAAACCCAATTCCAGGTAAATTAAGAGCCTCTATTTGTTCCTTAACTAGTTCAGTTATTCCTCTACCACCTGGTCCAAGTTCTACTTGCGTAGCATCTTTATTTAAAAGTTTTAGAATGTCTTCAACAGACATATTAATAATTGGAGATAATTCTTCAGCAGTCTTTTGTTTATCGATAACATGCTTGGGATCACTAGCAGTTTCACCAACCCTTTCTTTTAAATAAGCAGTTACAGTGTACGAAAAAACAGTTTCAGCTAATATATTACCATTCACATCTAATATAGAGCCTCTATTAGCAGTAAGTGTAGTTTCCTTTATATTTCTAGACAAAGCAAACGTTTTAATATTAGTACCATCTATAACATCGACAAGAGATAATTTAACACCTTTATATATAATTGTACATAAAACAAAAAAAGAAAAAAGTAATACCCAGAAATTCAATTTAACTTTCTTAGTATTATCATTTTTCCTCATATTATCACCTAGTTACCTATATTCTTTATATTATCATTATTATAAGCCAAACCCATTGATTTTGCAACCGATTCCAAACTATCCAAAGAAGCGAGTTCATTTATTTTCATATTTAAACTTTGATTTTTCTTTTGCTGATTATTTACTTTTATTCTAAGTTTTTCAACCTCTGTATTATACTTAGCAACATAGGCTTGTCCACCAACAACAACTATTGGTAACAATACTAACATAAGAATTGTCAAAAATGTCAAAAAACCACCAATTTTCTCACTAACTAGTTTTCCCTTTTTATTCATATTATCACCCTTTTATTCTTTCTATTACTCTAAGTTTCGCACTTCTAGAGCGAGGATTTACCGAAAGTTCCTCTTCAGTTGGCTTTATATTATTAGCAACTACCCTATATTTTGGCAATTTATCATCAGGTATTATAGGTAAATGTTTTAAATTGTCATCAATTTTTGTATATTTATTAAATATATTTTTACATATTTTATCTTCTAGTGAGTGAAATGTTATAACACATATTCTTCCACCAACCTTAAGCATTGAAATAGAATCCTCTAAAGCTTTTTCAAAAACATCAAATTCTTTATTAACTTCTATTCTTATTGCCTGAAACACTTTTTTAGCAGGATGCTTATCTCGCATTTTTTTAGCAGGATAAACACTTTTAATGATATCGACCAATTCTAAAGTAGTTTCTATCTTCTTGTCTTCCCTTACAGATACTATCCTTCTAGCAATTGGCTTTGCATAAGACTCCTCACCATATTTATAAAATATATTAACTAATTCATCATATGAATAATTATTTACAACATCATACGCTGAAAATGAAGAGCTCATATCCATTCTCATATCCAATTTAGCATCCATTTTATAACTAAATCCCCTATCAGCTTGATCGAGCTGAGGAGATGATACTCCTAGGTCAAACAAAACCCCATCAACTTCCTGTATATTACGATTAGATAATTCCCTTTTCATATTTACAAAATTAGTAGGAATTATTTCATACCTATCACTAATTTTGCCAAGTTTACTATTACTAAAACATCTTGCATCTTCATCTTGATCAAAGGCGAATAGAAAACCACTCTTTATTCTTTTTAATATCTCGCTGCTATGGCCTGCATAACCAAGCGTAGCATCGACATATATCCCCGATGAAACAATATTCAAATATTCAATTGATTCCTCCAAAAGTACACTCTTATGCATAATTAGTTCACCCCTTAAATATTAAAATTTGTTTCAAATAAATTTTCAGCGATATCTGACATATTTTCACTATTATTATTCATAAATTCATCCCATTTAGATTCATCCCAAATTTCAAGTCTGTCATTAACACCTATAATTACACACTCCTTAGACAAAGAGGCATAATTCATAAGTGGAGACGGAATAACAATTCTTCCCTGCTTATCAAACTCGCATTCAGTGGCTCCAGATAAAAAGAATCTTCCAAAATTACGTGCATCTTTTTTGGTAAAAGATATTTCTCTAAGCTTAGATGTAACCGCATCCCATTCCTGTTTAGAATATACAAACAAGCAAGAATCAATACCTCTAGTTACAACAAAACTATCGCCCAAATCAGTTCTAAACTTAGAAGGAATAATTAATCTACCTTTATCATCAATATTATGATGAAACTCACCCATTAGCATAATTACACCCCACTTTTTACCACTTAAATCCACTGTTCACCATTATTGTACTATAATAAGCATCTATTGTAAATAAAATAAGAACAATTTAAACTAATATTTACACAAAAAAATTGACAAAATATTGTTAAATCAAATAAATAATGGTATTATTAATACGTAAATATTAATAAGGAGGATAAATAATGGAGAACAATCAAAACGTACCTTCAGAAGAAATAAAGGTAGAACAAAATAATAATCAACCTGGACCACAACCAATAAAACAGGATACTAAAATTTATAAAATATTATCTTATATTGGTATATTATGGATTATTGGGCTAGTTGTTCCTGATGTTAAAGACGATGCAGATGTAAAATTTCATGTTGGTCAAGGAATGTTGCTAACAATTGGTTCAATTGCTTTGAACACAATAATAAGCATTGCACGCGGAATATTATCACTGATTACTGGAGCATTATACATCGATGTATTATCTATATTAGTCAACATTTTCTTTGTAATAGTTTATATTGCTATTGAAGGTGTAATATTATTCTTTATGATAAAAGGAATAATAAATGCTAATGATAATAAACAAGAACCACTTCCATTCATCGGAAAATACGCTTTCTATAAATAAGACCTAAAAGTCTTATTTTTTATTAAATAAAGAGCTCAACTAATAATGAACTCTTTTTATTTGGAAAAATATTTTAGGCAAAACAAAAAGAGGCACAGCCTCTTAATATACTTTTTGTTTTGGTTTTACTAATACTGTTTTGTAAGTTACTGTATATGTCTTTGGATAAGTAATCGTCGCCATATATGTTGTTGTATAGTATGATTTATAGCTTTCACACACTTGTTTACTACAGCCAATTGACGAATTTATTAATATGCTACATCCATACCTGCTTAGACTTGATGAACATACACTAACTGTACATCCTGATGCACTCCAACTTGATCTACTACATGCGTAATATTGTGTTGATGTACATCCAGCTGCACTCCAGCTTGATCTACTACATGCATAATATTTTGTTGACGTACAAGTACTACTAACAGGTTTATTACATCCATAATAGCTTGTACTTGAACAACTAGTAGTTGATGTAACATAGCAGCCAGTATGTACTACGCTTGTACATGTCGATGATACATTTACCGTACATGTTGATGCAACAGTCGTTGTACAAGTTGAAGTTTTATAAACTGATTTACATACATTAACAACATCCTTACTACACGCCGTTGATGTAACTGGATAACACGATGGAACAAGTCCGCTTCCGCCAGCTTCACTGCAAGCAGTTATCGTATACGAAGAACAGTAACTAGACCATGACTTAGAACAAGAATTATCTAAGACTTGACAACTATATGAACTATTAGAACTACATTTACTTGTCGACTTTCCAGTACAACTATATGTATGATTTTGCGTACAGCCAGCCGTACTCCAACTACTAACTGTACACGTACTTCCTACAATCGTACTACATCCATTAGCTACATATGATCCAGAAGTACAACCATATGTCGACTTACTACTACAGCCACTCGCTGAATTTATAAGTACACTACAGCCACTTGATACTATTTTGCTACAGCCTCTCGCTGAATTTATAAGTACACTACAGCCACTTAAACTTGTCACAGAAATACAAACACTTTTCGAACAGCCAGCTGCACTCCAACTTGATCTACTACATGCGTAATATGATGTTTTTGATATACAACTTGAACTTGTTGCAGTACATGTACTCGTTGTTGTTCCAGAATATGTTGTTCCACTATATGTATAAGTTAATGTTTTGGCTGCTCCACATGCCTCACTATTTGTTATTTTTGAACTAACCTTTGTACTTCCCATTGTTTGACTACATGTTCCTGTTACTGTTGCTGCTTCATATATATCAGTTTCTGCTACTGCTATATTATTATTAGTTGGACATGTTCCTGCTAACGTCTTTGTTTCTACTTTTACCATTTTTGCAGTATATATTGTTACCGGTTTTTTCTCTATTACATCCATTGTATTGTCTTTATTTCTAGCATATGCTACTACGGTATATGCTGTTCCCTCTGTTAAGCCTGTTATATTACATGTTGGACTTTCACTCCATGCAGTTTCTTTTGTCCCAACCTTACATTTATACTCTATCTTTCCATTACCTCTAGTTATATTAACACCACTTAATGCTAATTTCATACTAGTTGCATTTGGCCAGTCTGCAGCTATTGTTATCATTCCTTCTATCGTTGGTTTAATATTTGTTATTACCCTCTCTGCCGTTTTACATTTAAGACCATATTTATCAGTACAATTCGCTATTATAGTTTGATTTTCATTTATTTCAAAGCTGCCCTTATAATTTTCTCCTGAAACTGACTTGCTACTATAAATATTATTCTTAGATCCATTTGGATACACAATTGTTACCCTTACACTTTCAACATTATCAGTTTCTGGTCTTATTACTATTTCAGGTGAAGACTGTTCTACAACTTCAACAGTTTTAGTTGAACTTTTAACTTTATTCTCTACCTTTACACTATAATTTATAACATACGTACCCAATTGTTTATTTTCATTTGCTAACTCATTGCAATCTACTTCTCTATAAACATCTTCACCATTTTCCCTTGTTTTGTATCTACATGAATATGATACACTTGATGTAATATCATTTTTGTTTTTATCAAACGCTTTAACATCATTCATTATCATTTTTTTATCAAACACAGTTGTACGTAAAATATACTGTAGCTTAGAGCCAACAGTTAATCTTATATTACCTTCGAATTCAAAATTAAGATCTCCATTTTTTAATTTATATACAGTTACGATTGTATTTTCTGGATCAAATGGATCTCCAGTTTTTGAATTTATAACTGGCAAATCAACATATCCTTGATCAGCCAAATATTGCAACTTGATGTCAAACTTACCAATTATTTCCTCATCATCAAGAACAGCTTCCCATTTTATCTCATCAATATATTCAACAGCATATCTTTTAGCTCCTTCTACAAATAAAGCAACTTGATTATCATATGACTTTTGTTTTCCCTTATCAATATTTGAAATTACTAACGGCACAGAAATAACTAATATTACTGCCAAAATAGCTATTACCGCAAGTAATTCAATAAGGGTAAATCCCTTTCTTTTCATACACTCCTCCTATACTAAAAATTATAGGATATTTTGTATATTTTTTGGGGTTTATAATATTACTTTTTTAAACCAAAGCATAAAAAAACTGCTTATTCAGCAGTTTCCTTACTTATAACATCTTTGCCCTTATAATAGCCACATTTGTCACATACTCTATGAGGTTTTATAACTTCACCACAATTTGAACAAGTTGTTGTAGTAGCAGCTTTAAGTGCATCATGAGCTCTTCTAGTACGCTTACTAGTTTTACTTACCTTTCTAAATGGTACAGCCATTCTATCACTCCTCTCCTTCTTGATCAGTATCGATAACCAATTTCCATCCATCACCTTCAATTTTAGTATTATAAGCATCACTTGATAATACTCTTAAAGGTATTTCCAATACAATATTTTCCCATATTATTGGTAAAATATCAATAGTATTTTTAGAAATTTTATCATTTTTTATATTACTTAACTCTGTCTCGTCAAATTCTTCTTCAACTTTACAAGAAAATTTATAATCAACAGGTTTTAAAGTAATTGAACAGGGAAGCACCATTACACCATCGACATCTATATCAATATGATATATATTAGCAGCATCAACATATATACTACCATTTAACGAAATATTGTTTAATTCTATTATATCAGTATTTCTGAATACTTCCTTGTCAATATTAATAACTTCATTGACATCAATAGAATCTTGAACGCCATTTATTAGCTTAGTAATATCTATATTCATTTCTTGCCTCCACGCTCTATAATTATACATTATTTAATAGAAAAATGCAAACAATTTTGATAGAATATATTTTAGGAAGTGATTTTATGAAAATAGTTGGAATAATAACTGAGTACAACCCATTCCATAACGGCCATTTATATCATATAAATAAAATAAAAGAATTTGAAAAAGACTCAATCATTATATGTGTATGTTCCTCATGCTTTACACAACGAGGAGATGTAAGTTTACTAAATAAATGGAGTAAAACAAAAATATCAATAGAAAACGGAATAGATATTGTAATTGAACTACCATATGTATTTTCATCACAATCAGCCGATATATTTGCAAAAGGAGCATTAGAAATACTAAATAGAATTAAAGTAGATACACTAATATTTGGAAGTGAATTAAATGATGTCGAAAAACTAAAAAAAATTGCAAAAAGAACAATAAATAACAATAAATACGATGAACTAATTAAAAAGTATATGAATCTAGGCTTAAATTATCCATCTGCCTCAAATAAAGCTACAAAAGAAATAGTAGGTGATGAAATAATAACGCCAAATGATATATTAGGACTATGTTACATAAAAGAAATATTAAAAAATAATTATCCTATAACCCCAGTAAGTATAAAAAGAACAAATGATTTTTCATCAGTAAAAACTACAGGACAAATAAGTAGTGCCACTAGCATAAGAGAAAAATTAAAACAAGAACTTGATATTAGTGAATTTATACCTAATTACAGTCAAAAATTAATATATAATAAAAATTTAATAGACAAAAATTATTTTAAATTATTAAAATATAAAATAATAAGTGAAAAAGATTTATCAATATATAACACAGTTGATGAAGGAATAGAAAATAAAATTCTTAAAAATATTGAATCTTCTAATAATTTAGATGAATTAATTGAAAAAGTAAAATCCAAAAGATATACAATAAGTAAATTAAAAAGAATGTTTAACCATATATTAGTTGGATTTACAAAAGAAGATGCAAAGAAGTTTAAAAATATACAATACATAAGGATTCTAGGTTTTAGTAACAAAGGTAAATCATATTTAAATACAATAAAAAAAGATGTTAATTTAATAACAAACTTTAAAAGAAATGACATGCTACTACTAGAGAAAAAAGTTTCAGACATATATTCTATTATAACAAACGATAATATGAATAGTATATTAGAATACAAAAACAAACCAATAACAAGAAAAACAGACTATTAGTCTGTTTTTTATTGATTAGATGCCTCAGCAGTTTCAACTATTTCATATTGAATTGTCTTATAATCTTCTAATCCAAAACCTGCTGATGTTTCTATTGTTTTTGTTTCACCTGCTGCTAAATCATCAATTCTGCCTTTAAACTTAATTAATTCATCATTAGCAGCATTTTTAATTATGATATTTAGCTCATAAATTTTAATATCTTTATCAGAAGTATTAGTCAAAGTTGCAAAATATGTAGTTTTATCATCAGTTACTACAAATTTTGTATTAGTAAGTTTAAGTCCACTAACAATTTCTCTATCAGCTAAATTACCATTAACTAATTCAAATGGTCCCATGCCAACCTGTTGAGTTGGATCTGTAGTATTGTCTTTCTTCGTATCAACAACTTTTTTATTACATCCACACAATGTAAATAAGCACATTGTAGCCATAACCCCTGCAAATAAATACTTACCTATTCTTTTCATTTATTTCATCCTTTCGCTATTTTATAGCTAAATTATACCACCTAAAAAACATATAGTAAAGTATTTTATCTAACTTTTATATGAACCTCCCTTAACTGTTGTTCACTAAGTTCACTTGGACATCCCATCATCTTATCTTCACCAGATGGAGATATTGGGAATGCTTGAACTTCTCTTAAATTAGGTTCATCTTTAAGTAGCATTATAATTCTATCAATACCAGGAGCCATACCCGCATGTGGTGGAGCACCATATTGGAATGCAGTATATAATGACTTAAATTTAGTTTTAACATCTTCTTTTGTATATCCAGCAAGTTCAAATGCTTTTTCCATAATTTCTATGCTGTGGTTTCTAACTGCACCAGAAGCCATCTCATTACCATTACATACAAAATCATATTGTATTGCAGTTATATCATCTAGATTTGGATTTGATAATGCTTCCATACCACCTTTTGGCATATTAAATGGATTATGTGTAAACACATATTTATCCTCTTCTTCATCAAATTCATACATTGGAAAGTCAGTAATAATACAAAATTTATACAAATTTTTATCTACTAATTCTAATTTTTCTCCTAAATGAATTCTTATTTGACCTGCTTGCTTAGCACATTTTTTTTCATTTCTATCTGCTATAAAGAATAACACGCTTCCTTTTTCCAAAGACGCTTTGTTTATTAAACTAGTTTTATCTTCTTCTGTTAAAAATTTATCAATTGGGCCCTTAAAACTCATATCATCCATTACTGTTATATAACCAATACCAGGCATTCCAATTGTTTTTGCATAATCTACAATTTCATTAAACCAAGAATTTGATTTATTTGCAATTCCATCAACTTTTATACCTCGAACAACTGAGCCTCTAAATGGTTTAAAATCAGAATTTGTAAATATTTCACTAATATCAATAATAGTAAGAGGATTCCTTAAATCTGGCTTATCTGTTCCATATTTAAGCATAGACTCACTATATGAAATTCTTTCAAAAGGTCTTGGAGATATATTTTTACTTCCAAATTTAGAAAAAGTATCATAGAATATTTCCTCTCCTACATCAAATACATCTTCTTCATTTGCAAATGCCATTTCAAAATCCAATTGGTAAAATTCCAAAGTTCTATCAGCTCTTGTATCTTCATCTCTAAAACATGGTGCAACTTGATAATATCTGTCAAAACCAGATACCATTAATAATTGTTTAAATATTTGAGGAGCCTGTGGCAACGCATAGAACTTTCCATGAAACTTTCTAGAAGGAACAATAAAATCTCTAGCCCCTTCCGGAGAAGAAGCTGTTATAATTGGAGTTTGAACTTCAGTAAATCCTAAAGAATCCATCTTATTTCTTAAAAAGTTAAGCACCTTGCTTCTAAGAACAATATTATCATGTACCTTCTTATTTCTAAGATCTAAGTATCTATATTTTAATCTTACTTCTTCACTAACTTCATGAGAAGTTATAACTTCAAATGGAAGCTCATTCTTGGCTTTACCTAAAACTTCTAATTCCGATACCAATAATTCTATTTCACCAGTTGCTAGTTTTTTATTTATAGTTTCTTCATCTCTAAGACGAACAACCCCTTTTAATGTGACAGAAGACTCTCGTGTTAAATGTTGGAATAAAGTATCATCATTACTTACAGTTTGGATTGAACCAGTTTCATCCCTAACATCAACGAAAATAACTCCGCCATGATCACGAATATTTTCAATCCAACCAGCAATTCTTATCTCCTTTCCCAAGTCCTCCTTAGTAACTTTACCACAATATTTATTTCTATATTCATTCTCTAATCTCATATTATCACCTTTTATCAATTTCTTCTTTTATTATTTTAGCAGTAAGACCAGGATTTGCCTGTCCGCGTGTAGCCTTCATTACTTGTCCAACAAAGAAATCAAATACATTCTTGCCCTTTCTATAATCCTCAATTAAATCAAGATGAGCTTCAATAACTCCAACTACTATTTTTCTAATAGCATCTTCATCACCAATTTGTTTCATACCAGACTCTTCAACTACTTTAGCAGGTTCTTTCTTTTCTTCTATAACCTTGTAGAAAACATCTTTACTCTGCTTACTAGATATTTTCCCCTCTTCTATCATTTTTATGATATCAGTTAACATCTTAGGAGTTAAATATATATCACGTATTAGAAGTTCATGTTTATTTAAATAACCCAATACCATTGTAGTCATCCAGTTAGAAGACAATTTTGGATCAGCGCCTAATTTTATTGTTTCCTCATAAAAATCTGAAATTGCTTTTTCCTTAACCAATATAGTAGCATCATATTCAGATAATCCATATTCACTCATATATTTTTCTTTTCTCTCTAGTGCAAATACTGGAATTTGAACTCTTATACTATCTAGCCACTCCTTAGAAACTTTAAATTTAGGAATATTAGGTTCTACAAAATACTTATAATCAATAGCATCTACCTTACTTCTCATATAAACCGTAGTCATAGAATCTTCATCCCAACGTCTAGTTTGTTGTTCCATAGAATCATATTCGCCGGTTCTTTTTAACTCTGTTTGACGTTCGATTTCATAATTAATCGCATCTCTAACTCCACCAAAAGAGTTAACATTTTTTATTTCTACTTTAGTTCCCCAATTTGCTTCTACTGACTCATCCAAAGATGCATCCATAATAGAAACATTAACATCGCATCTTATTTGGCCTTTTCTACTATCAGCTTCACTTATATTTGCATATTGATATATAGATCTCATTGTTTCTAGGAACGCTACTGCTTCATCTGCACTTCTAAAATCTGGATATGTTACAAGTTCAAGCAAAGGAACACCAGCTCTATTATAATCTATAGTAGAGTATTTAGAATAGTGATCGGTTGAGGCAGCATCTTCTTCAAGGTGAATGTTATTTATTCTAACAGTTTTATATTCGCCGTTGCATTCATACTTTAATGAACCATAAATTCCAACTGGAGCTGGTTTAGTTTCTTGTGTAATTTGATATCCCTTTGGAAGGTCTGGATAATAATAATTTTTTCTTTCAAAGTAAATATATTCAGGCTGCTTACAATTAAGAGCAATACTCGCCATTAAAGCTTTTTCGACAGCCTTTTTATTTACAACTGGCAAAATACCAGGGAATCCCATATCTACAGGTCTAATATTGCTGTTAGGTATTTCACTATATTCATTTGCAGCTGCTGAGAAAACCTTAGTATTAGTTTCACTTATTTCACAGTGCATTTCAAGACCAATAAGTACCTTATATTTATCCATTATTTTACCTCCTTTGCTATTTGATTTTTATAATTGAATGAGTTTTCTAATGCATATGCAATGTTTAATACATTTATATCATCATAACATTTGCCAGTTATATTAAGTGCGACTGGAAGACCATCGACAAATCCATCTGGGATTGTAATTGATGGAAAACCTCCAAAGTTGCCAACTTGTAAATGCTCTTCCAAAGCAGCTGTGTTTTCATCAAGTATATCTAATGAACCATCCAAATGTTTAGCCGGACCAGATCCTACTGGTAAAATAACACCATCATATTTTTCAAATAATTTATTCCATTCATCAACAAGTAATCTTCTTACCCTTTGGGCATTATGGAAATATCTATCTTTATTTTGTGCTTGTAAAACATATGAACCAATTACAAAACGTCTTTTAATAAGTGGAGAAAATCCTTTAGTTCTATGGTTTTTCATAGATTCAATATATGTATTTCCTTCCCCACGTGGTCCAAATATAAAACCAGTCAAATTACTCATATTACTTGTTGCCTCAGCACAAGAAATAACTACATAAACCGAAGCAAGTGCATTCAATAAAGTTTGATCAATACTTACCTCTTCTACTTCAATTCCTAAATCCTTGCATTTTTCCAACGCTGCCTTAAAATTCTCTAAGTGTTCCTTTAATTCACTAGATGCATGAGGATACATATCTATATCACATATTTCTTTTATATAACATAATTTTTTACCTTTAACATCACCAGTTATTGAATCATATAATTTCATGTTGCTTGAATCCCAAGTGGTCATGTCGTTTTTATCTATTCCCTTCATATTATCAACTACTATCGCAGCATCTTTAACACTTCTAGATAAAACTCCACAATGATCCAAACTGCTAGCAAACGCAAACAAACCATATCTAGAAATCATTCCATATGTTGGCTTATATCCAACTATTCCACAATAAGCAGCAGGTTTACGAATTGAATCACCAGTATCAGAACCAGTTGCATATGGATAAACACCAGCTGCAACAGCACATGCAGAACCCGCAGATGAACCAGCACACATTCTTGCTGGATCCCATGGGTTTCTAACAACACCAGTATGACCAGTAGTACCTGTACCACCCATACCAAACTCATCCATTACAGTTTTGTTAACAGGAACAGCACCAGCCTTTTCAAGATTTGAAATTGCAGTTGCAGTAAAGAAAGGCACATAATCTTTTAATGTATTCGATGAACCAGTACTTAATATTCCTTTTGTACTATAATTATCTTTAATACCATAAGGAATTCCAGACAACAAATTGTCTGTTACAGGCATTTCTTTAGCATCATCAATTATAGTAACAAATGCATTATATTTGTCTTGTATTTCATGTGACTTCTTCAGTGATTCTTCTATCAATTCTTTAGATGTTACTTTGCCTTCTTTTAATAATTCATGTAATTCTTCAATAGTTTTACTCATATATTCCATATTATTCCACCACCTTTGGTACTTTTACTTCTCTATCTAATGTAGAATCACAGTTAGATAATAAATCATCAATATCAACTGATTCCTCAACTACATCTTCCCTTAATTCATAAACAAAATTATCTAAACAATGAGTCATAGGTTCTACATCTTTAATATTAGGAATCTGATTAATTAAATCTATATTTTTATCAATTATTTCAAATTCATCCAAAACCATCTTAACTTCTTCATCCGTAAGTCCAATCAATAACTTATCAGCGTAATCAATAACCATATCACGAGTAAATTTAGCCATATTATCATTCCTTTCTAAATATAAAAAAACAACATTATCCCAATAAAGGGACGAATGTTGTTTATTCGCGGTACCACCCAATTTACTATATTACATAGTCTCTCTATAAAGATAACGGATTTACCGGCTTAGTCTACTATTATTTCTTTAAGCACTCATGAGTGTTATTCATAATAACCTTTGTTGTTAGCTTTCACCATACCTAACTCGCTATAAATAAGTATTATTATTACTTCTCTCAATCAATGTTTTCACCACTATAGTATAAATCAAATCAACTAATGATGTCAATAATTTAGCCGTTATTTATGAAGATAATTTAGCTAAAAAAGCACACGCTTTTACGTGTGCAAATAACTATTCTTGATTACTAACAGTTAATAGTGGTAAAACTATACTAATTTCTGTAAATAATATACCAACCAATAAGAAAAGTGCTATTGCAAAAATAACCAAGTTAACTGTTGTACCACTTAAGAATGTAATAAATCCAACTAAAACAAATATAATTAAAGCTACAGAAAAAATATAAAGTAAGAATAATTTAGTAACTAAACATCTTGAATAGCATTGATTATTTTTTCTAAATAAAAGTGCAGAAAAAGCTACTAAAGCAGTAATAAGTCCAACCGAAAATAACAATACTGCAAGAATAATTGGTGAAGTTACAGTAATCGTAGTTGTACCAGTAAGTCCCAATATCAAAGTTACAATTAATGTTAAAACTAAAGATATAAATAATGTTGAACATATACATCTAAAGCTCATATTATCACCTCCACTATATTATAGATAAATAATAAAAAAACAATAATCACAATAGACTACTGTTTTAAATATTTTTTAAATTTTACTTCCCCTCGAATATTTCCAAATTCATCAGATGAAATTTCGTACTTTTTAAAAAGAGGAAGTACAAATTTAGATAATAATAATGAATTTATCAAAAAATTGTCACTTTTAATAGATGATTCAATATCCTTAAGTCTCCCAGCCATCAACTTTAAAGAACTAGATAATTTTTCGTAAAATCTATCATAGTCATCAACACTCAAATCAGTATATGTATCTATAATAGAAAACATATCTTTAAGACTTTCCTTTTCCTCAGAACTAAAATTAATATTTTTTGTATCTATACCAAATTTTTTTGAAATTCTTGAAATATCAAAATTATATCTTTCTAAATCATCTTGAAAATCAAGATATTTTGAAAAACTATGTTTATTTTCAAATTGTTGTATAATTAACTTATATTTTTCTTTATACACTGAAAGAATGGATTTTATTCTAGAATTCAATGTCAAAACTTCATCACACTTTTCATCAATTTTAATCAAATATGACTTCAACTTAATAGAATCTTTTTTATTAAAACTATTCCTAACTTTCATATGATTTAATAAAGAAATAAGATTATCATAAAAATTAGTACTGCTACTTGTGTTGTATACCATAGCAGCAATATTATCTTCCCCTAATAATTCATGAAAAGTTAAAAACCATTGACTAAATATAATATTATGCCTAATAATACTATGATTTACAGTGCCAAGAGCCTCCACATCAACATATTCTCTTCCATATACAGCAATTGACGAAAAATAACTAGCTATTATATCGGAAGTAATATCATATTTATCATTCTTACTAAATAAACAATATAATCCATAAGACATGAATAATTCTTTTACATATTCTATATCACAAGTAAGTAATCTTTCATCTAAAATAAGAGATTTATCTACTATAGTGGTTTTTTCATAATTCAAAAGTTTCTTAACAGAAACTGAATCAATTTTAGATTTAATTGCTTTTTCAACATCACTATCACTATAATATTGTCCAAGTGAAGTCATTTTAATTGCATCTTTAGTATATAAAATTATATTATTAATAGTATCATTTAACATAATTGCACCTCTACAGAAAATATATTATATTACTAAAAAAATATTAATGCAACAAAAAAAGTATTCTAAATTAAAATACCTTTATTATTGAATATTAGATTTAAGAGTTACTATAATAGGACGAGCTCCAGGATGAACGGTATAACTTGAACTGTGCTTATTAAGATATCCGTTATTAGTCAAAATAATAACATATTGGCAATTATCAGAAATTTGAGTCATTGTCCAATAATATGTCGAATATAACCATTCTGGAGTATCAATAAAATTTGTTAATAACACTCCAGTTGCAGTAGGATCGCAGTTATTTTGACTGCTTGCATTATTTATTATATTACATATTTCAGAAGTCGTTATTAAACGTATACTATTTACTTTTGTTCCACCAGCACTAGTTAAACTATTATTTATATATGTAGTAACACTACTATCTATAAACTTCTTTATTGTTGAATCTTCTGTTACTGTGCTTCCATTTGCTGCATATATGTTACATCCAGTATTTGGGGTAGTACAATATGAATTCTTTTCTGTTGTTCTTGCATTTGCTTCATCAAATGCGATTGCATATTCAGACT
>CAKPCJ010000025.1 GCA_934141575.1 uncultured Bacilli bacterium | reverse complement strand
GGTCGGGAAGACAGGATTTGAACCTGCAACCCCTTGGTCCCAAACCAAGTGCTCTACCAAGTTGAGCCACTTCCCGAGAATGGCGCGCCCGATAGGATTTGAACCCATAGCCTCTTGATCCGTAGTCAAGCGCTCTATCCAATTGAGCTACGGGCGCATATATCCAAAGGTATATTACCTCTCATGCTTTATTAGTATATACCATAAATTATATTTTTGCAATATATTTTTTTAAATTTTGAATATATTTTAATTTTCTCACTTCAAAATCATAATTTTTTGTGCTTCTTCTGGTTTATAATATGTTTTATTAACTATTATTTCATAATACCATGTTAATATTAGTTTTTCTATTTCAGATATGTTTTGATATGATAGTATTTTTCTCCTAATATTGTCAACTCGACTTTCTATTTCATCCATAATTATTTCTAAAACTTCCCTATTTGTATAGAATTTTACTAATTCTTCTAATATTTTACTATATTCTAACCATTTTAATATATCTGTCTCATTTTCACCGCTATTTGCTAGATTCAGTCCTGTTTCAACTTTTATTTTGCTTGTTTTTTCTTCACATGGTATTATGTCAATTTTTTCTTTACATCCTGTTTTTAAATAGAGTACATATGACCAAGCTCTATCGGAGAAACCATTTATTGGTTGTCCTGATATTGAAATATTTCTTTTTTCAAGTTCATTTTTTAAATTATCAATATCTAGTCTCTCAAAATCTGTAGTTTTGTAGATACGTCCTAATAAATCACTTTTTAAATCTATATTATAATTAATAAATTTTCCCATATTTCCCCCACCTATAATTTTTCCTTACAGTTATATAATATCATATGTAGTTTTTTTTGCAATGTGTTTTGTAATAAAAAAAATCTAGATATGTAATTCTAGATTTAATTATGCCTACCTTTAGTTGATTCTTGTTGTGCTTCCTTGTAATAACCTTGTGACTGCATATATTCATAATAAGTAGAATATAACGTTCTTTGTTCACTTTTTTCAAATTTTGTCATTTCTACCATTGTATTCTCGTCTGAAAGAATCATAGAAACGTAACCGTCGTCTCTTCCATATGTTTCAATAATTTCAGATGGTTTATAAGTCATGCGATTTTCAAAATCATCTATATTACTATAATACATATCAAGAAATCCTGACTGAACTATATTATTATCATAAAATTCTGTCCTTATAGAATTTTCACTAAGGTTAATTTTTTCTAAAAATAAACCTCGTTCAGTTAATCTTATTGCTTTTATTTTATCTGATATACTAAAAGATACTCTTTCATTACCTTTTTCAATATTTTGATTATCTGCTGGTATAAACCATATTTTATTTCCTACGTTAATCATCTGTGATAAATTTCCAGTATTTTGGTTAGTAAAATTTAGACTGTAAATTACTTTTTCATTTACTCCGGTAAATATTTCATTTTGAGTATTGCAATTCAAAAACTCTTTAAATTCTTTATTGTTTAATCCATATTTACTTACTTGTTCTCCAAAACCATATTCCACTAGTTTATAAGTATCTACTGATTCATTGTTCATTTTGCATCCACCCTTCTATAAAAGATATTATATTCAATTTTATTTGCTGTCAATATATGCTGATATGAAATCAATTTAATTTACATGTAATTTACGCCTTATAGCAAATAAAAAAACTAACATCTCTGTTAGTAATTTATTTTTCTCGAAATTTCGAGTTTTGCATCAAACTGGTGGCTCCGGACAGAATCGAACTGCCCACACGAGGATTTTCAGTCCTCTGCTCTACCGACTGAGCTACGAAGCCAAAAAAAAATAAATGGCGGTTCCGACGGGACTTGAACCCGCGATCTTCTGCGTGACAGGCAGACGTGATAACCACTACACTACGGAACCAAAATCAATGCATTAATAATATATCATATTAATATTATTAATGTCAACATTCATTTTAATTTTTTTTATAAAAAAACAGTTATATAAACTGTAATTATCATTGGTTGCGGGAGCTGGATTTGAACCAACGACCTTCGGGTTATGAGCCCGACGAGCTACCGAACTGCTCCATCCCGCGATAATTATTCTAATAAATTATATTTTATATTTTCATCAATATGACAAAAATAAATGGCGGAGGAAAAGGGATTCGAACCCCTGCGCCGCTCGCACGACCTCCCGGTTTTCAAGACCGGTCCCTTCAACCGAACTTGGGTATTCCTCCATTATGGTGCGGGTAGAGGGACTTGAACCCCCATGTCTAGGACACTAGATCCTAAGTCTAGCGCGTCTGCCAATTCCGCCATACCCGCGTATGGTGGACCCTGTAGGACTCGAACCTACGACCGCCCGGTTATGAGCCGGATGCTCTAACCAACTGAGCTAAGGGTCCATTGCTTTTATATAATATCACATTCTTTTACTTTGTGCAATACCATTTTTCTAAAATTATTAAAAATTTAAGAGAAATACTCTTTGCTATGCTCTAACACACAACTTTATTGAATATTTCCCTTATAAATGTTCCTACTAATCTTCCCAATTCTAATATTGCTTCACCAATTGTTGTCATAATAATAAATGCTATCAAAGTTAATACTATTACTAATATTGTCCTAAATATATTGTTTTTATTTAAAGTTAACAATATCGCTTATTTTTCATTCTACTTATAGAAGTCCCAAGTGCTTGTCCTAATTGGTATAAAAACTGTACTCCTCTTACTACACCATTTAGTATAGTACCTGATATAAGAGAACTTCCTCCTCCCTTAATTAGTATTAATTCTTCTTTTTTTATATTCATAAAACCTCCTAATTACATCTTAACGGTCTTACTAGTCCGTCTAAAATTCCTATTGCAAAGACTACTCCTGCAACAATACCTGCAAATACACCTATTTTAGATGCTCCACCTTTTATTTTTTTAAGATCTTTTTGTTTCAGTTCTATCAACTTATACCTCCCTTAATACAATTAAATATAAATTTAATTACTTTTTCCTTTTTTGTTTTTATTGAAATATTTACTACTCTATTATCAACTGGATATTTCAAATCTGTTTTAATCATTATTTCTTGATAATTATTATAGTTTTCATTTACATATAAATCTTTTTGAATGTAGTAAACGTAGTAATTGTGCTCCTCACCATCAATATTTATTACACTGTTTTTTATCACATCTTCTATGTCTTCTATGTCAACATACATTTTTAAGTAAAACTCACTACCATCTCTATAAACAATTCCTTTATTATAATAATACTCTTGGTATGAAATTACGCTTGTTAATATTATAAAACCTATTATTGTTATTATCAGAGCTGTTACAAACATTTTTAGCCCTAGCATTTCACATTGTTCAAATTTTGTTTCAACCATTTTGTATCCCTTTTCTTTCTAATTTTACTATTTTGTCAAATAAATCTTTATTATTATCTCTATGGGACACAAATATAAGAGTTTTATCTTTAAAGCTTTTCAGTATATTATTTAATATATCTCTTTCGAGTTCTATATCTATTTGGTTAGTTCCTTCATCAAGAATCAAAATTTTGAACTCAGATAGTAATGTCCTTGCAAGTATGATTCTTTGCCTTTCTCCGCCTGATAGATTAAAACCATTTTCTTCAATTACCATATCAAGCCCAAATGGTGTTTTTGATATTAGCTTGTCTAATTTCACTAACTTGCACACTTTTGATATTTTAGAAATACCATTATTTCTATATATATCAATATTATTATATAATGTATCATTATAAAGCAATTCTTGCTGTGATACATACTTTATATTTTTCTTTATATCTATTAAATTATAGTCATTTATATCAATGTCATCTATAAATATACTGTTTCTTTTGCAATTATAGTACTTTAATAATAGCTTCATAAGTGTAGACTTTCCACTACCAGACATTCCTAAAATCATTATTTTTTCTCCACTTTTAATATTTAATGTAAAATTTTTAAACAAATAGTTTATATCGTCATATGTATATTTTAAATTTTTTATACTGATATTTCCTTTAAAGGTTATACTTTGATTGCCATGTTCATACAATTTTTCTTCTTCTATGTTATATAATTCATTAACTCTTTTTAAAGATATATAGCTTTTCTTTATTGAAATTCCAAAGTTTGTTATATTTTTTATTGGATCAGTAAAATATGCAAATATAGCATTATATGTTATTAAACTTCCTATTAACATTTCGTTTTTTATAACAAGCATCGCACCAAAAAACAATATTGTAAAATTTCCAACATAATTTATTACACTCTTAAATGTTTGCTCTATATTATAAATCTTATTTATTTCGTTGGAAGAATTATTAAATTTATTAAAAATGTTGCTGAATTTTGCTAATATTATGTCTTTAATATTAATGCCCTTTATTGTTTCATAACTACTAATGCTTTCTATTAAATAAGAGTTTAATTCTGCATTTTTTTTGAAATTATCCTCTATTTTGATAAATAATATTTTATTAAAAATTAACACTATTACGATATATATTATTTCTATCAGACAAGAGAGGATGAATAATTTGTTATTAATTAAATATAAAAACATAGATGTAATAACTACTAAAATAGCATCAATAAATATTGTAACAGAAGCTTCTGTTATTAACTCCTTTATATAACCTAAATCACTTATCCGGCTTATTATATCCCCTGTTGTTTTGTTTTTATAATATTTATAAGGAAGCGATAATATATGTTCGTAGGTGTTTAAAGTAAGAGTTTTATTTATTCTTTTATCCATGAGTATTATAATTTTTGTTCTGTAATACTCACACATTATTTTTACTAATATAAATATGAGAAATATAAATGAAACTATGTATAAATTATTTATGTTATTAATAGAGTCAACTATATATTTGAAATAATAAGTGCCACTAATACTTAGTATCGTTATCATCAAAGATATAAAGAACATATACTTTATTTCTTTCTTAAATGGTTTTAATATGTTAAATATAAAAGAGTATAAATTTTGATTAGATTTAATGATAGGAAGACTTTTATTTGGGTATAAAATTATAGCTATTTTATTCCAAATATCAATAAATTCACTATTTTTATATGTTTTAAAGCCACATTCTGGATTCATTATTTTCACAGTATTATTTTTGATTTTATATACTACAATATAGTGCTGGCAAGTATTATTTATCGTTACATGAGCTATAAATGGGATTTTGACATTGTTTTTTATATACTCAAAATCACATTTTATACCTTTAGCATTTAATCCTATTTTTTTTGCTCCTTCTATTAAATGAAAGGCATCAGTACCATCTTTTGTAGTCATTGTATATTCATTCAATAATTCTATAGGCACATCCCCACCATAATACCTTATTATTGAGAGTAAACAAGCAACACCACAATTTTTAGATGAATTTTGTTTAACTAAGATTTTTTTTATATTATCACCTCCTCACTTATATTTTTCTCTTTAATATAAATTTTTCCTTTAAAAAAATACTGAAATAATCAGTATTATATAAGTTTATCCATATCTTTAGGAATTTTATCATTTATTACGGCCTCTATTATTTTATTTTCCTTTTCTTTGCTAACTTCTTTTCCTGCCATTTGACCAACCTGTTTTATCACTTCTCTTAATGTTGCCTCGTCCTTTAAATCTTCTTTTTGTATTTTATTAGCAAGTTCAAGTATACTTTCTTTACTAACATTAGTTTTATCCTCTACTTTCTTAAAAAAATTATCACTAAATCCCATATAAAAACCTCCTAACATATTATATGTTAAGAGGTCAATTTGGTTATTCATCACTTCTATTTTTAAAAGTTATTTTTATTGGTGTACCTGTGAAGTCAAAATTTTCTCTTATTTTATTTTCAAGATATCTTTCATACGAAAAATGCACTAATCCTTTATTATTTACATTAAATACAAAGTGTGGTGGTTTCGTACCATTTTGACTTGTAAAGTATATTTTTAATCTTTTTCCCTTATAAGAAGGTGGAATATTTAAAGTTACTGCATCTATTATTACATTGTTTAGGACACTTGTTTTTATCTGTCTTCTTATATTTTCATGAACTCTCATTATTTCAGGCATAAGTGTGTGAAGTCTTTTTTTAGTTAATGCTGATAAGAACACTATTGGTGCATAGCTTATAAATTTAAATTCTTCTTTTATTAAATCCGTATATTCTTTTACCGTTTTATCCTTAACGGTATCCCATTTATTTACTACTATAATTATTCCCTTGCCTGCTTTTTCTGCATATCCGGCTATATGTTTATCTTGTTCTATTATTCCTTCCTCTGCGTTTATTACTACTAAACATATATCGCTTCTATCAATTGCTTTAATTGCTCTAATATTGCTGTATTTTTCAATATTTTCGTAGATTTTTCCTCGCTTTTTCATACCTGCTGTATCAATTGCAATAAATTTTTGTTTTTCATATGTAAATGGTGTGTCTATTGCATCTCTTGTGGTACCTGCTACATTAGATACTATAACACGTTCTTCATTTAAAATTGCGTTTATTAAACTACTTTTACCTACATTTGGTCTTCCAATAAGTGAAAATCTTATTGTACCATCATCTAATTCCTCGTTTTCAAATTCTTTAAAATCCTTAACAATTGCTTCCAATAAGTCTATTATACCCATGTTATGTTCACCACTTACAGGTATATATTCATCGAAACCTAAAGTATAGAATTCATAAATATTATCACTTGCAGCTTTGTTATCTACTTTATTAATTGCTACTATTACTCTTTTATTACTTTTTAGTAACATATTGCTAATGAACTTATCACTGCTTGTAAGACCATCTTTTAAATCAACAACATATATTATTAAATCAGCTTCATCTATTGCCATTGAAGCTTGAACTCTTATTTCTTTATTAAAATCTTCATTACCAGTTTCAATACCACCAGTATCAATCAAATTAAATCTATAATTTTTATATTTACATGGACTGTAAATCCTATCTCTTGTAACACCAGGCGTATCTTCAATTATTGATAATTTTTCACCTATTAATTTATTAAATATTGTTGATTTTCCTACATTTGGTCTTCCAACTAATGCTACGACAGGAACCTTCATAAGAATCACCTCGTTGTAAATTATACTAAAATATCAGTTATTTGTAAACAAATTGTGTGGATTTATTATTTTCTTGCATTCATTTCCATATATAATTTTAGAATGTTCTATTATGCTTAAAATTTCCTTATTTGTTGGTTGCTTGTCAAACATTAAATAAAATTTATCATTGCTTTTGAAAATTATATGTTCTTTTAAACATTCAAGAAATATATCATCTATTTCATATAAAACATTTTCTTCTTGATTTATTTTTATTTTCAAATCAACACCATCTATATATTTTTCGTAAAATTCATCTTCTTCTTTAGAAATTTCAATAACTATTCCGTAATATTTGCAAGGAAACAATTCTAATTTATATAAACCTTCTAAATAAAATTTGTATTTATCTTTTAATATTAAAAATATACTTTTAAAGAATTTTTCTGGATCCTTTTTTATTTCATCTATGGTTTTTAATTTATTTTTGTCATATAAATAAATAGTAAAATTTTCATCATTGGTATATTCAATACGCATGATTATCACCTAAAATATAGTATGATAATTAAAAAAAAATGCAACTTTAATTGCATTAAATACTTACTAGTTTTTCTATTTTATCTTGTATTTCATTTTTTCCTTCTTTTGAAACACTCGAAAATAAAACTAGTTCATCGCCCAATACTAAATCAATTGTATCTTTTATTAATTTCTTCTGCTTTTCTCTAGCATTCTTACTAACTTTATCTATTTTAGTTGCTACTAAAATAACATGTTTTTCAAAGTGTTTTAAAAAGTTATACATTAATACATCATCTTCAGTTGGTTTATGTCTAAAATCTATCAACATAAATACAGTTCTAAGTTGTGATCTATTTTTCAAATAATCTTCTATCATCATTCCAAATTTTCTTTGTTTTTCTTTATTGACAGCTGCATATCCATAACCAGGAACATCAACTAAATAAAATTCTTCGTTTACAAGATAAAAATTTAATGTTTGTGTCTTCCCAGGTCTCGATGATGTTCTTGCAAAGTTTTTTCTGTGAATAATAGTATTTATAAAACTGCTTTTTCCCACATTACTTCTACCAACAAGCATAAACTCTGGTTTGTCGTCTTCTGGATATTGACTTCTTCTAACGGCAGACACTGACATTTCGACGCTATTTATTTTCATACACTTCACCGTAAAAATTATAGCAAAAAAAAACAGTAATGTCTACATTACTATTCTTTATTTAGTTCTTTCTTACAAAATCCATCATATGCTTCTATTACTTTATCAGCTTCATCCATATTTGCAAGTCTTATACCACATGCAAATTTATGACCACCGCCACCAAACTGTTCTGCAACTTTGTTTATAACTATATCTCTTGATCTAACAGATACTCGTACTGTTTTGTTTTTATTATCTTCAGAAAAGAACGCCCATACTTTTATCTGATCTATATAGCATAAATTATTTATCATATTTCCAGCACTTGCAGGATCAACTTTAAATTTTTCTATTATTTCAGATGTTAGTTTTATATGTGCAAAGCCACTTTTTTCAACTATTATGTTTTGTTCTATATATCCCATAAATCTTGATTCATTTAATGGTCTCATGTATAATTCTTCATACAATTTAGTAAAATCAATATGTTGTTCTTCAATAATTTTGTTTACTAAATAGAATGTCTTTGCACTAGTATATGCAAACATAAACCTATTTGTATCTGAAACTATTCCTTGGAATAATTTCTCAGCAAATTCTTTTTTCATTCTGAACTTTGTACTATAAATTAATTCTACTATTATTTGACAAACTGAAGAAGCACTATCGTCAATGAATTCTTCTTCACATATTCTTTCTAGAAATGGATGATGATCTATTTTTATAGAATATGCAAAACTCTTTGGATCTGGTCCATCTACTCTTTTTCTATCTGGTGTATCTACTATAATATATAGAGATTTACTGCATATTTCTTCATTTATTTTATCCAGTGTTCCCAGGTATTTAAATTTGGAAGTAGGAGCACCTATTGCATATACTTTTTTTTCTGGAAAATAGTCTTTTATAGCATCTCTTAAAACAATTTGACTACCTAGTGCATCTGGGTCAGGTCCCATATGTCTTGCTATTACTATTGAATCATATTGTTTTATTATATTAAAAATCCTTTTACAATCCTTTTTTTCCATTTCTTACTCCATTTCTAATTTATCAAACTATAAGTGTCCTCTACAATCATTAATTCTTCATTTGTTGGAACTACAAAACATCTAATTTTAGAACTTGAACCAGATATTTCTATTTCTTGTCCTCTTGTATTATTTTTGTCGTTATTAAATGTTATTCCTAATGGATAAAGTTTTTCCATTATAGCTTCTCTAGCTTCAATAGAATTCTCTCCAATTCCACCGGCAAAGCATATTACATCTGCTCCACCTAATAAAGTATTGTAATATGAAATATACATAACTACTCTTCTAGCAAACATTTCAATAGCTAATGCACATTTTTCATTTCCTTCACTTCTACCATTAACAATATCTCTAAAGTCAGAGCTTAATTCACTTATCGCAAGAAGTCCACTCTTTTTATTAAGTGTATTTGCAATTTGATTTATATCTTCTCCTGTTTTTTTCATTACATATGGTAAGAATGAAACATCTATATCTCCTGCTCTACTTCCCATTATCAAACCAGCTGCTGGTGTGAATCCCATAGATGTATCGATGCATTTTCCATCTTTAACTGCACAAATACTAGCACCATTTCCTAAGTGACAGCTTATTATTTTTAAATCTTTTTTATCTAAAATTTCACTAATCCTTTTTGATATATATTTATGACTAGTTCCATGGAATCCGTATTTTCTAACCTTATATTCTTTATACCATTCACTTGGAACAGCATACAAATAGCTAGCTTCTGGCATTGTTTGATGGAATGCAGTATCAAATACAACAACATTTTTAACATTTGGTAATGCTTCCATTACACATTTAATAGCAGTATAATGTGCTGGATTGTGTAGTGGAGCTAACTCGCTTAAATCTTTTATATCATTTAATACTTTATCATCTACTAGACATGATTTATTATATTTATCTCCACCATGCACTATTCTATGACCTATACCTTCTATTTCAGATATATTTGAAACTATTTTTAATTCAACAAGTTCACGTAATAGTATTTCTACTGCTTGTTTATGAGTTGGCATGTCAGCTTGTTTAACAATTTTTTCCTCATCTTTTGTTACACTATAAAAACTTCCTTCCAATCCTATTTTTTCAAATGTACCATTTGCAAGTTTCTTTTTTTCAGGCATTTCATATAATGCAAATTTTAGTGATGAACTACCTGCGTTAACACATAATATTTTCAATCTATTCACCTCTTATTTATTGTATCACTTATTCCATTATACACTATAATTGGTTCTTTTGGTATAGATTTGACTTAATTTTACAAATGAAAAAAAGACATCTGCATATCAGACCGTGCTCAATGTCTTTTTAATCTATATTAATTATTTAGATTGTGTATAACGTCCACTGATTTGAGATTGTCCCATTTCAACTAAACGTTTAGTAATTTCACCACCTACAGAACCGTTAGCTCTTGCAGATGCATCTGGTCCTAAATTAACACCAAATTCGTTAGCTATTTCATATTTCATTCTATCGATAGCTTCCTTAGCTCCTGGTACATATAATTTACCGCTTTTATTTGATCCGTTCATTATCTTCACCTCCTATGCATTAATAGAATGTGAAAATTTTGACAAATCATACATTATTTTTTTTGGTAATTAATTCCTATAAAATATCTTCGAATTTTTTTTCACTTGAACTTATTATCTTTGTTGTTCTATTTTTTGTTGCTTCTTCAATTAATTCTTCATAATTTATCATTTTTTCTTGTTCAATGCACTTATTTAATTCTGGGTTTATTACAGGATGTTTAGGTACAAATATTGTACAGCAATCTTCGTATGGCAATATACTTGTTTCGTATGTATCTATCTTTTTTGCTATATCGATTATTTCTAATTTATCAAAGCACACTACTGGTCTTATAACAGGAATTTTTATCACTTCATTTATACATGATAAGCTTTTTAATGTTTGACTTGCAACTTGTCCAACATTTTCCCCATTTACTATTACTTCTGCATGAACTTCTTTAGCAACTCTTTCTGATATTCTATACATCATTCTTCTCATTATAGTTATTAAATAAGTAGGATCAACATTTTTATATATTTCTTCTTGTATTTTTGTAAAAGGGATTATATTAAGTTTTATGTTTGCTTGATATTTTGAAAGTTTTTTAATTAAAGTTTCTACTTTGTTTAATGCTTCTAAACTTGTATGAGGAGGAGAATCAAAATATATGCATTCTATTTCCATACCTCTTTTTTGAGATAGGAATCCAGCTACTGGAGAATCTATACCACCACTTATCATTAGCAATCCTTTTCCTAGTGTTCCAACTGGATATCCGCCAATTGCTTGAATTTGTTCAAAATATATATATGTTCCATCATGTCTAATATCTATATTTATTTCTATATCTGGGTTATGTACATCAACTTTTATATCCTGTATATTTTTTAATATGTGGCCACCAACTAATCTACTTACTTCTAAACTAGGTATTTCAAATCTTTTATCTGCTCTATTTGTTTCACACTTAAATGTTTTAAATTGCTTATGACTTACTATTTCTAAACAAGTTGCTTTTATATCCTCTAAATCACTTATACATTTGTAGCAGCACGAGAAACTATGTATTCCACATACATTTTTTAATCTTTTTATTATTTCATCAAAATCTTTTTCATCACAATTTATATACATTCTTACATTATCATTGTTTATACTATATGTAAGACCATATAATGCTTTATTTATGTTTTTTAATAAAATTTTTATAAAGAACTGTCTATTTCCTTTCTTTGTAGTCATTTCTCCATATTTAATTAAAATTAGTTTCTCCATATTATTTTACCTCTTCTTCTTGATTTAATTCGTAATTCCACAATCCTAATTTACCACTTACTGGGATTTTTTTGCTATATTTTTTTATATTTTCTAATTTCCAAGCGTAGGTTTCAGTATGATTACTTCTAGCATATACTATACTATTTTTATTTTTTAATTGCTCATTTAAATTTTTATCTACCAAAATACAATCAGTTAATTCTGCTTCACCAATTATTTCTCCACAACTGTATTTCAAATCATAACACTTAAATCTATCTACAACATCTTTTTCTAAGGATTTACCAGCATGGATTAAGATTTTTCCTCTATAATTTGTTTTCCAACTTCTAAATTCATATTCTTTGTATCCTTCAATTATTAGTGATGCCCATGGTTCCTTTATAGTTAATACTTTCATATGATCACCTTTTCTTTTCTAGTACATTCTATCATAAATTTTTTTAAATTAAAACTCGTATATAATACGAGTTATCCTAATGCGATGTCTAACACCATCATTAATACAAATCCAAACGCTAATCCTAGAATGCAAAGATTCGAATGCTCTCCACTATGAGAGTCAGGTATTAATTCTTCTGTAACAACATATATCATTGCTCCTGCTGCAAAAGATAAAAGATAAGGTAACGCTGGTGTTACTAATCCAATTAACAATATAGTAATCAATCCTGCGATTGGTTCAACTATTCCAGATAACATTCCCATTACAAATGCCTTTAATTTTGAATTACCTGCAGCCTTAAGTGGCATTGATATTATGGCTCCTTCTGGAAAATTTTGTATTGCTATTCCTATACTAAGCGCAAATGCACCTGCTAAAGTAACAATACTATTTTTAGATAATAGACCTGCGAATACAACTCCCACTGCCATTCCTTCTGGAATGTTGTGCAATGTAACGGCAAGGGTTAGTTTTGCAACTTTACTTATATTAGATTTTATTCCTTCTTGCCTATCACTATCCTTATGTAAATGTGGAATTATATTATCAAGCGCTAACAAAAATAAAATTCCAAGCATAAAACCTATCGCAGCTGGAATATATGATATAACATGTTGTTCCTGAGCCATCTCTATTGATGGTAATATAAGTGACCATATTGATGCTGCTATCATCACGCCAGAGGCAAATCCTAGTAAAAATTTTTCTACTCTATTGCTTAAATCTTTTTTTAACAAAAATACCATTGCTGATCCAAGTGTCGTTCCTACAAATGGAATTAATAATCCTAATAATATGTTCATAGTACCTCCAAATGTGAAATAATGTTCACATTGATATTATATCAAAAAAAGAATAGATTTTAATCTATTCTTCACTTATTTCTACATATTTCTTTTCAGGTAATTTCTTTTGTTCATCTACCTTTGGAACTTCTAAGCATAAGATACCGTTTTTAAATGAAGCCTTTATGTCTTCAGAAGTTACATCTTCACCAACATAGAAACTACGAGAGCATTCACCAAAGTATCTTTCCCTTCTTACATATTTGCCTTTCTTTTCATCATTTTTTTCTGAATCCATTTTTGCATTTATTGTCAAATATCCATCTGTTATATCAACTTTAATATTTTCTTTGCTAAATCCTGGCAAATCTACATCAATAACATATTTGTCATCTTCTTCTCTAATATCAGTTTTCATCATACTGTTTTCATTTTTTTTGAAGAATGAATCTCCAAATATATCATCAAATAAATCATAATTACTTCTTGGTACTAACATCATATAAATCTACTTCCTTCCACTATGTGTTGAACCTTTTTCAGGTAGCACATAAATATAATTTTAATACCTGTAAGGATTTCCTCCTTACATTTATAATTCTATCACTTTTGGTTAGCACTGTCAATATATGAGTGCTAATTTTTTAATTAAAATTTACATATTCTCCTGTTGTATACAAAATTCCATCTATTTCTAAGTAAATAGAATACTTTCCACTAAGGCCTTCCTTGTTTATATATCTTGTTATTGTAATTCCATTTTCATTTTCTTCTTCATTAAATATATCAACGCATAAGGCTGTATAAGGTTTTTTACTTATTTTTTGCTTATAATATCTTGATACTAAGTTACTATACAAAACAATATTTACTTCATTTGACCTTTTAAATTGTCCTGTAAATACTAATCTATCTTCTTCTTTAGTGAATTTTATATTATGCAAATTATAATTTTCATCTATACTTTTAGAGAATAATATAGGTCCATATGATATTTTTGTTATATCAGTTTTTCCCAATGTCCCAAGTCTTTTTGATTTACCAATTTTAAATTCAGTTTCGTTGTATAAACTCATTTTTTCAACTCTATAGTTATTAGTTGGTAATATTATTTCAAATATAACTTCATTATTTAATAATTCTACTGTATCACTTACTAATTTATCTGCACCACCAAGTCCAGCAGGTTGATTAGAATTTTTGCCATTTACATATACTATTCCACCTGAGTGTACAATATAATGATTTTCTTCGATATAATCTACATCTGAAATATATGGTGAATAAAACTCACTACCACGCTCTTTACCATATTCCCATATTTGTTCAATTGTCATTTTGTTTGTATCTATCTTATACATTACACCTCTTGTATAACTATTTTCTGCTGATACATACTCTTCCTTATTTTTTGATTTATTATTTCCATTGTCCAATATAAATACATATCCTTCTGGTGTTATCATCGCTGCATGTTGACTCCATTGCCATTCGAAATCATTGCTTATTGGTGTAAAGAAATATTTTTGATATTCACTACTCCAATTTGTAGGGTCACCAATTATCCAATTTAATTCACCTGTTTCATAAGATATATTTATAACTGCATCTTGATGTCTTCCGGATAATGTTATTGAATTTGTTTTTTCATCGTACCAAACAGAATTATTATGAAACCAATCATAACTTGTCCAGTTTTCACTTTTTCCATCTTCCATTTTTAAAATATCCTTTAAATCAAATGTTTTTACGATTTTTCCAGTGTTTCTATCAAGCTCAACAACATAGTCTTCAACTGTTCCACTTTCATTATAAAAATCATCGCTTGCTACTAAAAGATTACCACTTGGAAGTTCATAATAATCATGATGGTATCCTCCTGGTAGTGAGTATTCAACATATATTTTTCCAAGTAAATCTATTTCATAAAGTCCTGTCATGTAATATGGTACATTTATTAATCTTTCTGTACTTACTAGCATGTGTCCGTTTTTAAGTCTTGTATTATCCCATATAGCGTAATTTGATAAATACCATCTTACATCACCATTAACATCATAGGCACACGTATAACCTTTGCTAGATGGTGTAAAGAAATACAAATCATTGCCCAATTTTTCTTTATTTGCTTCAATACTTGTTGGCAATATAAAATCATCTGGTAATTTTTCTGTTTTAATAGTTAATGTTTTTTTGATGTCTTTTCCATTTTCAGTATATTCTATTATTATTTTGTTTTCTTTATTTGGATATAATCCATATATTGATAGATAATGTTTTTTTGTTGCTTCAAATTCATGTGTATAGGTTGTATTTTCATCTTTTCCTATTATTGTTACTCTAGGTTTTACATCACTTGTTGTTTCAAATAAAATGAGTGCTGTTAAAGGAGAAGCTTTATATGGATCTAAAATTACATTTGGATTATCAATTGTATATCCACTTGTTTTAAATTGTTCCTCATATTCTCCTTGCAATGTTACTAAACTTTTGGTATCTTCCAATATTTTTTTGTTATTTGATTTGTAATTTAAAATTGAGATTGTTATTAATAGTAATATTAATATTGCAATAATTATTAATATTATTTTTCGTGTATTTTTCATATTCTTCCTCCTACATTTGTATTTTATAACCATATTATATTTTTTTAAATAAAGTAGAAGTTGAAAAAACTCAACTTTAGGTTGAGTTATTCATTACAATTATCAGTTACATCAAGTGGTATTCTATATGTTGTAACTTTATCATTTTCGTCAGTAGCGTTTATTTGCAAATACAAAGTATTTTCTTTATATTCTTTACATGTTCTAGCATAATTATCTATGTGAAATCTTACATTCTTTAGATATTCTTCTAATTTAATTTTTTTATCGCTTTCATATGTATATTTATCTATTCGCATTTCTTTGTTTCCATTACTTTCATATAATATGCACTCTATTTTATTATATTCTGTATCGTCATTTCCACCACAATAATTAATATTTGAAATATAAATTGAAGATTTACTTTTATTATACGCTATACTTCCTGTTATATTAAAGTAATCACAACTTGCTGATAAGGTTTTAAATTCAAAACTATCATCCTTATTAAAAAACAAAAATCCTATTGTCAATAACAATAATATAATTATAGCAACTAATATAATTACTATTTTAAGTTTATTCTTTTTTGGCATTACTTTTCCATCTAGTATATCTTGTATATCTACATTAAAATCTTTACTCATTTGTCGTAAAAGCATAACATCTGGTATATTTTTGCCATTTTCCCATTTGCTTACAGCCTGATATGTAACTCCATACTTGCTTGCTAATTCTGCCTGAGTTAAATGGTTAGTAGTTCTAATATTTTTTATAAACTTTCCTATTTTTTCTTGATCCATCAAATCACTTCCCACTAAAAAAATCTCTTTTATTAAAACCACTAGTCATAAATCTAAATCTTGCCTTTCCATTAGTTAACCAATTAAATTTTACATTATTTTTTGTATTTGAATCTATTTTGTCAACTAAAAATCTTGCTATTACATCAGGATAATCACCTAAAATGTTATATACTTTCTTCGTTTTTTCCGATAATTCAAATTTCTGTTCTCCCATAGAATGTGTAATAAAATCAGTTATCATTATTCCTGGTGCCAATAATCCTATTTGTATTGGAAGATTTTTTTCCTTTACTTCTTTTGCTAGTGCATTAAAAAAATAAGTTATTGCACGTTTGCTTGTTCCATATATTGATAACCCTAACATCATCGCATCGTTACTTCCATAACCTTCTATTCCATATATTTGTCCGAAACCTTGCTTAATCATTTGATTCATTGCTATTTTTGAACCTATTATCGCACTTTTTAAATCTATGTCAATTAATCTGTTAATTACATTGCTATCTACTTCCCATATAGGTATCATTGGCTGGTTGACACCGGCATTATTAATCCATATATCAACACTATTAAAATTTTTAATTGCTTCCTTAAGAAGGTTTTGCAAATCATTTTCATTTGTTACATCACAAACTACAGAAATTATCTTTCCATTACCAATTTCATTATTTAAGTTCTCTTTAGCTTCAATTAATTTATCTTTTAATATATCGGATAATACTACATTATAATTTCTTTTTTTAAATTCTTTTGCGAGTTCATATCCTAACCCCCTTGCAGAACCTGTTATTACAACTGTTTTCATATTACATCTCCTATTATCATTATATCAGATTTTAAATAAAATAAAAAACCCTAACTTTAGTTAGGGTATTAAATTATCTATAATTGCAACATGAACCACAATTTATAGTTGATACTTGATTTTCTTCACAACATGAATATTGTGGAGAATAAGTATGTTTATAAATATGATGATTTATTACTCTTGTTC
>CAKPCJ010000024.1 GCA_934141575.1 uncultured Bacilli bacterium | reverse complement strand
CCATCATCTTTTACTATATCACTATCTGTTATTGATTTTGCTTCTTTTGATGTCTTTAATTTCCATCCATCTCCATGTGCTTCTATTACTGTATATGTATATTCATTTTTACTGTTTTTTGTTACCTTTATCTTACCAGTATAATTATTAGCTGAATCCATATTTATATTTGAAAAATCTACTGTTGCTTCATTATTAGTCCATGTTATATTTTGTTCTTGCCCTATTTCATTTAGTGCTACTTGATTTTTTAATCCTTCTACATACATTAATACTTGATTTTTAAATGTACTTCTTTTTGCTTTATCTAATACTCCTAATATTGTTGGTGCAGCAATTAATAATATTACTGCTAATATTGCTATTACAGTTAATAATTCTATTAATGTAAATCCCTTATTCTTTTTCATATTATCTCCTACCTTATAACGATATTATACAGTTTATAATATTATATTTCAATAACTGTAATATTCACTTTACACTTATTATTCACATATATACTTAGTTTATTGTATAAAAAAAGATTATAAATTATATTTCAATAATTATAATCTTAATTATGGTCTATTTCATCATCACTTATAACGTGTTTAATTCTAGACAAACATCTTTCATAATCCACTGAAGATAAAAATATTTGTATAATTCCTAAAGCACCAAGTGCTATCAAACCATACGCTGATAACCACCATCTAATATATTCTTCTGTAATACTACTATCAAGTAATTGTATATCCCTAATCATAATAAGAAGCATTACACCAAGTACAAGAGAGCTTAATAATATAACTCCGAGAAACCCTTCATATACTAATTCATTCTTCCTGTTGAGTAATTCATCATAATTCATATTATTGATAGATTTTTTCTTTTTCTTCATCTTTAACCTCACTAACTAATCTTCCTACACAAATCGGATATTCAATTTTATCAATTACTACATTTTCTATTTTACCAGTAATATTTTTTTTACTATTAACTTTAACTTTTAAATAATTTGATGTATGGCCAATATACTCATCCATATTTGAAGTTTCAAATAACACATCCAATTTTTCTCCCACAAACTTAGACATATATTCTAATTCTTTTCTTTCCTTTAAAATCAGCAATTTTTTTACTCTATCAGCCTTGACATTTTCATTTACCTGATTATCCATCAATGCAGCTTTTGTATGATCTCTTTTAGAATATGGAAATACATGTAATGAAGAAAAATTTATATGATCAATGAATTTATACATATCCATAAAATCTTTTTCATCTTCACCAGGAAATCCAACAATTACATCTGTAGTAATAGAAATATTTGGCCTAATAGTTCTTATTTTTTTAATTATATTTTCATAAGTACTTGTATCATATTTTCTGTTCATTAATTTTAAAATTTTATCTAATCCAGATTGTAGAGGAATATGTATATGGTCAACAATAACATTAGATTTTTTTAAAATATCCATGAACTTATCATTTAACTCAGTAATCTCTATTGATGAAATTCTAAGTCTTTTTAAACCATTTATTTTAACAATTTCAGTTAATAAATCACTAAAATCATGATTAGAATCCATATAACTGCCAGTATGAATACCAGTTAATACAACTTCTTTGAATCCATTTTTAACTAGTGAAGTTATTTCATCAATAACAACATCAAAACTCTTACATCTTATTGTTCCCCTAGTAAAAGGAATTATACAATAGGTACAAAAATTATTACACCCATCTTGAATTTTAACAAATGCCCTATGTTTATTATCAAAATGATCTATTTTCATTTTTTCAAATACTTGATTTCTCGAAGTATTAACATCAACAATTTGCATTTTTGTTTCCTTATATTTATTAATACATTCAATTACTTTAGTTTTATTGCTTGTTCCAAGTATTATATTAATACGCTTATTGTTTGATAACTCTTCGTACTTGACTTGAGAAAAACAGCCAACAACTATTACTATTGAATTAGGATTTCTATTTATTGCGTGATTAATAGTTTTTTTTGACTTCTTATCTGCATTATTAGTAACAGTACAAGTATTAACAACACATACATCTGCATTTTCTTCATCAGTTACTTGATACCCATTTTCTCTTAATAAGTCTGCGATTACTTCAGACTCATATGCATTAACCTTACATCCCAAAGTATATATTATAGCCTTCACGTAAAACCTCCAAAAAAAAGCCCTAAGGCTTAATCTAAATTACTTCTAAAATTTTGTAAATTTTTTAAAAAGTTTTCCTGTTCTTCAGTAGAACTCTCTTGATCAATTTCTTCTATCTTAAGCAAATCTTCTTGTTCATTTGTAGCGTGAATTTTAGCTCCAAATACAGGTGAAATATCAACTGTAGGTTTAAATTTCTTGCTAGCAAATTTCGGTGTTTCAATCTCTTCAGACATAATTTTTTTACTATTAAACTCAAAAACCACATCTTCATCCAAATAATCCTCTTCTTTATCGGCATTTGCTTCTATTTTAGCTGCAGCTGCAACCAATTCTTTATAACTTATAATAGCGGTTTTTTCTTGTTCATCTTCATACGAATCTATATCTATCGTTTCTAAAGCTTCTTCCTCTAATCTTAATTCCATTTCCCTAGTAATAGATTTTATATCTAATTTTTGGGTAACTGGTTTTTGTTCAACTTCTTCAACTGTTTCTTCAATAATTTCAGGTATTTCTATCTTTTCTGCAATCTTAACTTCTTCTTTAACAGGAATTTCCTCAACTTTTGATACTGTTTTTTCTTTTTCAGCTTCCCTAATCAATTCAGCAACATTATCTTTTTCAATAGAATCATCTTCTATATCATCCAACTCTAATTTTGCGTATTTTCTTTTTGGCTCTTTATTGCCCAAAGATTTAATACATGAAATAATGGAAAAAATAAGTACAATAACTAATACTATAATTCCACCAAGTATGCAATATTCAATTATATTTCCATCCATAGATTCTAATAAATTCGTAAAAAATTCCATAATCTCACTCCACTAAATCATAATTTATAACACTATTAACATATACTGGCGCGGTTTCAGTTCTAAGAATTTTACTTCCTAACGAAACTGAAATAAAACCTTTTTCGTTTAATAATTGTTCTTCACCTTGAGAAATACCGCCCTCAGGGCCAACTACTATTAACATTTTATCACAATTTCTAGAATTTTGTAATATATTTTTAATATTTGTTAAATTTTCTTTAGTGCTACATACTAATTTTACATCATAATCCAATTCAGAAAGTCCATCAACATCAATAATTTCTTTAATTATAGGCATATCGTTCCTATGAGACTGTTCTGCTGCTTCTTTACATATAAGTTGCCATCTATCAACCTTTTTCTTGTAAACTTGTCGTTCTAACTTTACTACAGAACGTTCCATAACAACTGGATAATATTCGCTCATACCAAGTTCAGTGCACATTTTTAAAACTGTATCTAATTTTTGCTCTCTTATAAGTCCTTGAGCTATCGACACCTTTACACCAGTTTTATCTTTTTCAATAATCTTATTTATCATTGAAACAATGCCTTGTTCAACATTAATAGAACACAAATATTTAAATCCTTCATATATAACTACTATTTTATCTTCATTATTCATTCGCATAACATTTTTAATATGATGCCAATCACTGTCAGATAAAACAAAATTATTATTAATTTTTTCTTTACTAAAATAATGCTGCATATTCACACCCAAAAACTATTATACATAAAAATCTTATATTATTAAATAAAAAAAGTAAAAAATTAATTTTACTTAATAATACCTAATTTATTTATAGGAAACAATCTTAAACTAGCTTTACCCAAAATATCTTTTTTATCAATAAACCCAATAATTCTACTATCCATAGAAATACCCCTATTATCACCAACCACAAAATAGGAATCTTCTGGAACACTTTCAGAAGAAATTTCACTTAAGCTAAAATCATTAGTATCCTCATGTTCAAATGGTTCATCAACTATTTCTCCATTAACGTACAAAACATTATCTATGTATTCTATCTTTTCACCAGGAAGTCCTATTATTCTTTTTATAATTGTTTCAGAATTATATTTTATAACTACTATATCAAACCTTTTCAATTTATTTTTTGATAATTTATTTAAAATAAGAATTTCATCACTCTTCAAAGTAGGATACATTGAGCTTCCAACGACCTGTATTGGCGTTGCAATAAATATTCTAAAAAGAACTACAGCAATTACTATAACAACATATGGAATTATATTTTTTAATACTTTCACAAGATTCCTCCTAACAAAAAAAGGTCATAAGACCTTAATTTTCTTCTTTTATACGATATTGACCAACTTTTTCTCTTAAGAAATTTAATTTAGCTCTTCTTACTCTTCCTCTTTTAATAATTTCAATACTGTCAATAACAGGTGAATTAACTGGGAAGATTCTTTCAACGCCAACACCAAAAGATTTCTTTCTAACTGTAAAAGTTTCTCCAACACCAGAACCCTTACGTGCTATTACAACACCTTCAAATGCTTGAATTCTTTGTCTTTTTCCTTCCACAATCTTAACATTAACTCTTACTGTATAACCAACTTTAAATTCAGGTATACTTGGGTTAATTTGTTCACTGGCAATTTTATCAATAATATTGCTCATCGTTGTCCCTCACTTTCTTATTTATGATCATCTAATAAGAGCGGATCACTAATCAAGAATAACATAAAATATCAATAATTTCAAGTATTTTTAATTATTTATACATTATATCTATATCTACATTTCCACTTATACCATCTATTTTTCCATTACTACACAATTGCCACATTATGTATTTTTCAGAATATGTAGTTTTATCAGTGTAATGTGCAAGCCAAACATTACTTTTATTATTATATTTCATATTATTACCAAACCATACCTTCTCCAAATAATTTTTACTTGAATAAAGCATTGCCACTTTGCCACTTGTTTCCACTTTATTTATAAAAGCATTTGCTACTTTATTTATATCAATAATACTCATATTAGTAGTATTAAAACTACCCCAATTTTCCCAATCAAAAACAATTGGAAGTGTTATATCATAATCACTTATATTTTTTAATATAAAACTAGCCTGTTCTTCAGCTTCTTTTGTAGTAGTAGCATATGAAAAATAATACACTCCTACTTCCAACCCAGCTTTTAAAGCACCTTCTACATTTTTGGTAAAATACGGATCTATTTTTAGCTCTCCACCATAGCCATTTTGATTTCCTAATCTTACAACAACAAAACTAGCACCTGCATTTTTAACCTTATTCCAATTTATATTTCCCTGCCACTTAGAAACATCTATGCCTATTTCCGTATCATCATTTTTATGTTGTGCAACAACATCAGAAAAATTTGTTCTAGTTGTAGATGGTTCTATTTTTTCTTTGACCTTAAGAGTAAATTTTTTTTCATATTTATTATTACTAGAATCAACTGCAATATATTTTAAATCATATTCTCCAACTTTACTCAAATCATATTTTCCCTCAACAGTACATTTGGGATTAGTATCATAATTATCAGCACAAAATATCATTTTTGAAATATCTTTATTTTCACTAGCAACAACAGAATATACATCATTAAGCATAACAACTGGAGGTGTTGTATCAACAACATCAATTAATACATTACTAACACTCTTTACCCCATTAGAATCAATATACCTAACCTCATATTTTTTACTTCCCAAATCAGCAGTTTCAATATCAAAATCTTCAACAACATTTTTAATCAATGAAGAAATTTTTACATATGAACCAACTTCAACCTTATATGTAAGATTTTTATCTGAACTTATATTGTCTTTTTTAGTAACTGGTTTTTTCAAACATGCAAAAATTATTACAAACGCTACAATAATAGCAATAAATATGTAAATTATAAACAATTTCTTATTCTTCATAAAGTTCACTCCTAATTAATTATAACATAAAAAACTAAATTATGAAATTTAGTCCTTATTTAATATTAGATTTAGATGTTACTAGTATAGGGCGAACCCCAACATAACTATCATAATTAGAGTAACTGTCATAAATATAGCCAGTAGCATTCACATGATATACAGTATTAAAACGAAAAGTGCTTGGCGTCATTGTCCAATAATTCGTTGGATATAACCATAATGGTATATTTGTGAATACTTCAGTTAGTTTCTTGCTTCCATTAGAACCTTTAAATGTAATCAATACCTTACAATTATTATTTCATATATTAATTCAGCGCATAAAAAAGATAATATTACATATTATCTTCGTTAGGATCTACTAATATTTTTATTGCATCTGATGTTCCAGATGTTAATTTTTCATATGATTCTTGAACTTGTTCTAAACCCACTATTTCCGATATAAATTTAGTTACATCTATTTTCTTTGAATCAATCAAATCAATACATGTTTCAAACTCTTCCTTAGTATACGCTATTGCACCCTTCATTGTAAGTTCACTCATAACAGCCATAACCATTGGGATTGCAATTGGAACTTGTGAAACACCAACAAGTACTACTGTTCCTCCTGGTTTTGTAGTAAGTATAGAACTAGTTACCGCCTTATCATTACCACAGCACTCTATTACTACATCAAAACCACCATTAGTATCTGCTGCTACATGATTAATCATTTCTGAATCAAGTGCATTATAATACTTATCTGCTACTCCAAGTTCTATAGCCCTCTTAGCACGACTCTCATTTGTTTCACTAACTGCAACAAAACTAGCACCTTCCATTTTTGCAAACATAGCTGAAACCAAACCTATTATTCCACTACCTATTACTAAGACTTTTTGCCCAACTTTAATATCTGCTAAATGTACAGCATGTAATCCAACGGCGGTTGGTTCAACCATAGCAACTTCTTCATCACTAATACCATCTGGAACTTTAATAACCATATCTGGTCTAATCGCCATTTTTGGAGCTAAAGCACCAGGATTAGTTAAAGAAAGACCAGTTGCATATTTCCAAGTTTCTCTGCAATATTGATGATTGCCAGTTAAACAAGCACTACATTTTCCACATGGAGAAATAGGAAGGGCTGTTACTCTATCACCAATTTTTAAGTCCTCTCTAGAACCAGGATCAGTTACAACACCACAATATTCATGTCCTAATACCAATCCCTTAAGTTCACCTGATTCCCAATAATGTATATCTGAACCACATATTCCACATTTTAATACATCTATTATTACACTACCATTAACAGATACTGGTTCATTTATTTCATCTAATTTGAATTTTCTTTTATCTTCTATAGTTACACATCTCATAACATAATCCTCCTTGATTATAATTTTAACATACAAACTATAAAAGAAAATATTTTTTAATAATACATTTACACTATTTCAAAAATTCTATACAAACCCATATCAAGTTTATTATCAAATATTGAATACAAAAATTCATTATTTGATATTAATTTTTCCTTGTCACTCTTTTTTAGTTTTTTAATCCTATACTCTAACTTTAAAGCATCTGATTTACTACCTGTAGTAAATGCCGCTTCTAATTTAAGAACATCATGAACACTAGTATATTTAGCACATTTTTTGCTTTTTTCAATGTGCTCCTTTATCCTTCTATTTAAATCAGTGGTTATACCAGTATATATAGAATTGTCACTACATCTTAACATATATATATAATACATAAAATTCTCCTTAAAAATATTATATAAAAAGATTGCAATTTTGCAATCAATTCGTAGCAATATTTTTAATTAACTCTGCTGCTTCTTCAACAGTCATATTATCTGTATTTATACATAAATCATAATTAATAGGATCACTCCAATTTCTAGAAGTATAATACTTATAATGTTCAGCTCTAGCTTTATTTATTTTATTTATTTCTTTCTTTGCATTAGATTTATCAAGTTTATAATATTTTATACATCTATTAATTTTATTTTCAATACCATTATATATAAATATTCTAAGTACATCTTTTTGATCTTTCAATATATAATCACTGCATCTACCAACAATAACACAAGATTTTTTTGCTAAATTTTTTATTACTTTACTCTCAGCTAAAAATATAGCATCATCATTATTATAAAATGGATTATAACTTGAAGATAAATTCTTTTTTTGGTCATTTTTATTTACGTAATCAATTGATAACCCAGTTTCATCAGATACCATCCTAATTAACTCTTTATCATAAAAACTAATACCCAATTTTTCTGACACTAACTTTCCAATATAATGTCCGCCACTTCCATATTCTCTAGATATTGTAATAACAATCTTCTTCTCTAATTTATTATTTACTACATTTTTTTCATTTACAACTACGTCAGAAGTATTTGTAGAAATTTTCTTATACTCAGAAAAAAATATAAATATTACTATTATAAAACAGATAGAATCAGCAATTGGGCCAGCATATAATGCTCCAAATAGGCCAATTTTACTAGATAAAATTAAACATAATGGAATAAAAAGAATAATTTGCCTTAAAAATGATACAAAGCTTGCCTTTCTAACACTTCCTAGAGATTGTAATAAAATACTTGAACACATTTCAAATGCATTTAAAGCACAAACCATTAAAAAAATTCTACAACACTTTACGCCAAACTCCATAAATAATTCATAATTGTTATCACTCTTTGTAGCAAATAAATTTATTAAAACACCCGGAATTAATTGCAATATTAAATTGAAAACTATTCCTATAATAAAACCAATTACAAGAACCTTCTTAATTACTTCTTTAGCTCTTAAAGTATTTCCAGCACCATAATTAAATCCCAAAATTGGTTGAGCACCTATTGCTACTCCTAAAATTAATGATACGTATAAACTATTTAATTTTGAAACAACTCCATATACAGAAAGAGGAATATCTTCACCATATATAGATATCTTACCATATTTATTCATTACATTATTCATAACTATAAAAAGTGCTAAAATTGTCATTTGAATTATAAAACTAGACATTCCATAACCCAAAGTTCTAAATATAGATTTATCCATCTTATAATCGTTTTTTTCTAACTTAAAGTTTTTCATCCTAAATAAATATATAACAGCAATAATAAATGATATTACTTGTCCTATAATAGTTGCTAAAGCCCCTCCAGCAACTCCCATGTTAAAGCCAAATATAAATATAGGATCTAAAATAATATTAGCAATAGCACCACTTAGTAAGCAAATCATCGAGTATTTTGGAGACCCATCTGATCTTATAATAGCTGATAATCCAGTATAAACTATCATAAATGGCGCACCAATTAATATAATTCTTCCATATGTTATAGAATAATCATATGCATTTGGTGTACATCCAAATAAATAAACTAATTTTGGTAAAAATACTTCTCCAATTATTGTAACCAAAATAGATGATATAAATAATAAACTTATGGATGAACCAACAGCGTTTTTTGCCTCTTCTTTTTTACCTTGACCTAATAACAAGCTTAAATTAGCGGCACACCCATTACCTATTAATTGCGCTATTGCATTACAAATAATAACTATTGGGAATATAACATTAGTAGCAGCATTTCCTAAACTACCAACACCTTTTCCAATAAATATCTGATCAACTATATTATATATTGAATTGACTAACATACTTATTATACAAGGAATAGTAAACGCCAATAAAAGTTTATTAATTTTTTCTTTACCTAAATCCAAATTTTTCATAATAATCTCCCTTCTGTCAAAAAAATAACGCAAATCCGTCTGGACTTACGTTATTTCTGCACGACTAATTAAGTTTAACACAAAATTAAAATTTATGTAAGTTTTTTTATTTAATTGATGAACTATTATTTATTAGCAAGGAACTGTACATGAATAGTACATCTTTTCCATCAAAATTCACATACTCATTAAGAATTTTTGGAGAAACATATCTTGTATCAATTAAGGTTATTTTATCATAAGCTTCAATCAATAATGGAACCAAACTACTAGCATATGAATCTCTAAATACTATCAATTCTTTTCCATTATCACTATATTTATTGATAATATCTATTATTGGTACAGCACCTGACAAATATATATCGTATTTATCTAACGAATTTTTTTTGTAAAAATTATATACATTCATTTGAATTCCCTTTTCGTAATCATAAACGAGTGCATTATCAATTATTTCATTTTTTAAAATTTTTATTTCATCTGTAGAACTACTTACTGGAAGTCTTCCAGAATAAACACCTTTAAAATCCATAATTTTAACAATTTCATAATTATTAGATATTTTAACTCCCATTTCACTAGAAATTGTATCAGCAACTTTAAATATATTCTCTTGTTTCCAATGCGTGTCAGTCTTATAGTAATCAGATAGCTCTAACTTACTAAATATATTTATGTATTTAGCAAATGGCAATCCTCTAATCATCATGTCTTCCATTCTAGAATAATCTAATTTAAGATTACCACTATTAACAAAATAGTTCTTATCAGGAACAATTGTAAAATATATATTATTATTGCTGAGGTAATTATCCTTAATATTAGTTATCTTTTTTATTAAGTTATTTATAGATTTTTCATCAAGTGGATATATTTGTTCTATTATATAATCATCAGTAACATACAAATTATTATAATTGTTCTTTATACATAGTTCTAATTTAACTTTAGTTTTTCTTAAATTATCCCTTTCAAAGAATTGATCTGTAGTATAACTATCAAACTTTTCAAAAAACGTACCATCAAATAATTTAGATAAAGTTAAATCAGGAAACTGTTCTAACTTTCTTCTTTCTGAAATTGATATTTCACTATCACTTTTTACTATATTTATTAAAAACAGCGAAATAATTAAAATTGAAAAACTAAATGTAACAATAATATCTTTTATTTTATCTGTCATATTATCACCTAAAATCTAAAATATAAAAATGGATTGTATGAATTATCTACCAAATAAGATGTAACAATAAATAACAATATAATTAAGAAAATAGGTTCAACTAAATTAATCATTTTATTTATAACACTATTTTTCTTCAACTTTAAAATTAAATTTTTAAATATAGGAGTCGCCCCTATTATTGCAATTACTATCAATATTAAATAACTTTTTAAATAATAAATTGTAACATTATTGATTAAGGAAACACAATTTTTTCCAAATAACCCAGCTATATTATTCCATGCATCAGACATATTACTTGCATTAAATATTATAAAACTCACCATAACTATGAATAAAACATATATTTTTTTTAAAATAGTTGGTAATTTTTCAATATACTTTAAAAGCCACAATTTTTCTACAATAAGAACTATCCCAAATAGAAGTCCCCATATTACAAAATTCCAACTTGCACCATGCCATATTCCAGTTAAAGCCCATACTATTAAAAGATTTCTAACTAAAACAAGTTTTCCTTTCCTGCTTCCACCAAGTGGAATATATACATAATCCCTAAACCAAGATCCTAATGATATATGCCATCTTCTCCAAAATTCAGTTATACTTTTTGATATATATGGGTAATCAAAATTCTCTAGAAAATGAAATCCAAATATTCTTCCTAAACCAATTGCCATATCAGAATAAGCAGAAAAATCAAAATAAACTTGTAACATATATCCAATAGCAAACATCCAGTAAAATAATACACTTTTATCCGGAATACCAACAAAAACATTACATAACTCGCCAAGCATATTTGCTATTAAAACTTTTTTTGCTAAACCAATTATGAATCTTCTAACACCATAAGAAAAATTTTCAAAACTGTGTTTTCTATTACTAAGTTCACTTTCTATCGTTTCATACCTAACAATTGGACCTGCTATTAACTGTGGAAATAAAGAAACATAAGTAGCAAGTTTTAATAGATTCTTTTGAACTTTAACTTTACCAGTATACACATCAACAATATAACTAATTATTTGAAATGTATAAAATGATATTCCAATTGGTAAAGCTATATTAAAAAAAGAAATATTAGACTTAAATATACCATTTAAATTTTCTATAACAAAATCAGTATACTTAAATATACCAAGTAACCCAATATGTATAGATAATACAACAATAAAAATGCCTTTACTCTTATATTTATCTATTAACAACGCACCAAAATACGCTATTAAAATTTCAAGAAGCATCAAAAATACATACTTAGGTTCCCCATAAAAATAGAATAAAATAGACGATATAAGTAAAACAATATTTTTACACTTTTTAGGCACTAAAAAATAAATTATTAATACTACTGGTAAAAAATAATATAAAAAACTGATACTATTAAATAACATTTTATCTCCTTATAATAAAACTTCCTTAACGGAAGCTTATTCTACTATCATCTCTGATGGAAGTTCAATATCTTGTAATTCATTTGTTTTTTCTAGTTCTTTGCCAACTTTATTGTCAACATATTTTTTAAATCCTTCATAAACAGGTTTTGCCCAATCATCATCAGACATTATCAAAAAGATAACATTTCCACTATTAGTAATATAAAGTTTTCCAGCAGATACGCAAACCCACTTATTCATATTTATATTATCTAACATTTCTTTCTTCATATCTTCAATATTAGCACCATCTTTTGCAATAACTACAACTGCTGAGTAAGCCTGAGCATTAATAAATGGTTCTGAAACAATTAATTCAGCAACATATTTATTTGATTTTAAACCAGTATATGTAGTAACTAAATTTTCATCGCTTGCATCAATGCTTTCAGTTTCTAAACTAGGAAGTTCATCACCTAAATCTTCATAAATTGAATTAAACATAGTCTTAACATCAGAAACACTCTTTAATTTACCGCTTTTATTATTATCATTATTACTTATTACAATTGCAGTACATATTGCTGCTACTATAGCTAATACAATAGCTGCTACTATTAATATCTTCTTTTTCATATAATTTATGCATCCTTTCTTATTATATTTACAGTATTGAATATAACATATTATTTAATTAATGTAAAGCTGCACTACTTTCTATATATTGTTCTTCAAATCTGTACTTTTGTTTAACATTTGGATATTTTTTATGATCAACCTCGCTTAAAAACATATCAAGTGGTCTTATCCAAAGGCTACAATCTCCATATAATTTTCTATAAACAACCACCTTTTCTTTTGTTTCAGAATCAAATGCAACATCTATAACCAAATAACTATCACCCTTAAAATGTTTATATATAGTATTAATTTTAATTTCTCTCATTTTCAATCTCTCCCATTTATTTTAAACAATTTAAATAATTCGACTATTATAATCGGTGATATTGATAAAATCACAATCTCAAAAATATTATTTATAGGTATAACAGGAATACTAAATACTTCTCTAAATTGTGGAACTAGCAATATAACTATAATGAGTAAAGATGAAATTCCTATATTTATAAATAATTTTCTATTTGCAAATGTTTCCTTAGAAAAAACTGTTTTCTTATTATTTCTAACGTTAAATACATGAACCAATTCAGCAAAAGCCATTGTTATAAAAGCCATTGTTTGGCCGACCTCTACTTTTGATTGATCAAGAGTTAAGTTTCCAATAGGACTAGTAGTTGTAACAAGCCCAATTATAAAAGATGTAAGTGTTATTAGTCCAATCATTATACCATGATAAACAACTCTATAAGTCATACCTCCAGTAAAAATGCTTTTTTCATTTTTAGTAGGTTTTCTTTCCATAATATTTTTATTTGCTGGATCAAAAGCAAGAGCAAGAGCGGGAAACGAATCAGTAACAAGATTAATCCAAAGAATATGTATTGGCAATAAAACTTCTATTAATGAAGGATTAGAAACACCACACATTTTAGCAATTAACGGAGTAAATAAAGTTGTCAAGAACAATACTATTACTTCTCCAATATTAGAAGACAATAAAAATTGTATAACTTTTAAAATATTATCATATATTCTTCTACCCTCTTCTACCGCAGAAACAATAGTAGCAAAATTGTCATCCGTAAGTATTACATCTGCCGCTTCTTTCGCTACTTCAGTACCAACTACTCCCATAGCGCATCCAATATCAGAAGTTTTTAGTGCAGGGCTATCATTTACTCCATCACCAGTCATTGCAACAATCTCTCCATTTTTTTGCCAAGCCCTTACAATTCTAACTTTATGTTCAGGTGATACTCTAGCATATACAGAGTACTTTCTAACATTTTTTTCTAATGTTTCATCAGACATGTTTTCGAGTTCAGAACCAGTTATAGCCTCATCATCACTTGCTAAAATTCCTAATTGTTTAGCGATTGCTATTGCAGTTATTTTATGATCTCCTGTTATCATAACAGTTTTTATACCAGCAGACTTACATTTTTTTATTGCTTCTTTAACTTCTTCTCTAGGAGGATCTATCATTCCTAACATACCACTAAAAATCAAATTTTCCTCTAAATGAAGTAATTCATCACTATTTGGCTCATGATCAAAAATCTTATAAGCAAAAGCTAAAACTCTTAAGGCATCACATGCCATTTTTTCATTCTCAGAGTATATTTCATCAAGTTTAGATTTAATATCTAAAATTTTATTATCTACTTCACATGAAATACAACAATTAAGTACTTCATCCAAACCACCCTTTGTATTTACAACATACATGGAATTACTTACTCTGTTAACCGTAGTCATTAATTTCCTATCAGAATCAAAAGGTATTTCATAAAACCTATTATAACTTTCCAATATATCTTTATCTACACCAATATTAATGGATGATTCTGTTAAAGCAGTTTCAGTAGGATCTCCTATAAATAAACCATCATTAGTTATCTTGGTATCATTACATAAAAGCGCATTATAAAATAAATTTTGAGTACTTTTATTTAATGAAATATCCTCAATTTTAAAAGTTTTGGAATTTAAATAAGCTTTTTTTACAGTCATCTTATTTTGCGTCAAAGTTCCAGTTTTATCAGAACATATTACGCTGGCACTTCCTAATGTTTCAACGGCAGGTAATTTTTTAACTATTGCATTCTTTTTTACCATCTTCTGAACACCAATTGCTAAAACTATTGTAGATACAGCAACTAACCCCTCCGGTATTGCAGCAACCGCTAAAGAAACAGCTGTCATAAACATAGACATTGGATCTTTTCCTTGAATAATTCCTATAATAAATATTAAAATACATATTATTATTGCCAAAGCACCAAGTGTTTTACCAAGACTATTTAATTTTGTTTGCAAAGGTGTTTCCTGTTTAGTTGTAGTATTAAGCATATTAGCAATTTTCCCAACTTCAGTATTCATACCAGTTTCCACTACTATTGCATCACATCTACCATATGTTATAAAACTTGATGCGAATAACATATTAGTCCTATCACCAATTCCAACTTCACCACTAATTACATTTGCATTCTTTTCAACAGGAAGAGATTCACCAGTAAGAGAAGATTCCTGTGCTTTTAAGTTAAAAGAATCTATAATTCTAAGATCTGCCGATATATAGTCTCCAGTTTCTACAACAACTATATCACCTGGAACCAAAAGATTTGAAGGCATGACAACAACTGCACCATTTCTCTTAACCTTAGAAACATGACTGCTAAGTTTTTGTAATGCTTCCAAAGATTTTTCGGCCTTAACTTCTTGTGAAACTCCTATAACAGCATTTACTAATATAACAATAAAAATAACTATTGCATCCCCTATTCCTTCTCCTTGGACAATACCTATCACTGCAGAAATAATAGCTGCTATTATTAAAATAATTATTGAAAAGTCTTTAAATTGATTTAAAAATTTAATAAAAACACTTTCTGTCTTATTAGCTTTTAATTCGTTTAAACCATACTTTTTCTGTAACAAATTGACTTTACATTCATCTAAACCATGCTCAATATTAGTATCAAGCATTTCTTCAATTTTCCTAATATCTTCATTATACCAATTATTCATTTAATCCTCCAAACAAACAATTTATAAGAATATTATAACACAAAAAAATAATAATTTTTTCAATCACTATAGTTCTTAATACTACTATTTAATATATCTATTATTTGTTCTTTAAAAAATAAAGGACTAATAACTTTAACATATGAAATATTTCTAAGTGTCCAATATTTAAAACCATCTAATCCAGTAGTGATCTCTAGTAAAAAATTATTATCATCATACTTGCGTAAAACAACATCACGCCCAAACTTTTCAATTACGTCATCCAATAATTGATTATTAACAATTGCTTTTATTTCCGTGACTTTTCCAGAATACATGCCAACAGTAGAATTAAGTTTATCGGTTATAAAATTATCCTTGATAGAAACATATTTATTGCTAGAAACTTTAACGTTTTTTATCCTATCTATTCTAAAATATGCTACTACTTTTTTTATGTGATGATATCCTACTAAATAATATTGACCACTATCAAATATAACTATATAAGGAGATACAATAATTTTATTTCTAAACTCAAGTTCTTTTTTTAAATTATATTTATAATAATCAACTTCAATTGCTTTTTTACTTTCAATAGAATCACTTATAATATCTATAGTATAAAATATTTGTTTATTATCAGTTTTTGTACTCTTAACATATTTTTTATAATTCTTAAAAGATTCTTTGTCATAATAATTTAATAGCTCATATAATTTTTTTGAAAGCATAGAAGATAAATCATCATTAACAAATTTAGAATAAGTTATAATATCTATTATTGTTTGAATTTCAGATTTTTCAAAATCATTTTCACAAGGTTCTAAATAATAAGAACCATTTTCACAAGAAACCACATAATTAAATTTTTCACACAATACTTTAATATTTCTCCTAACAGTTCTATCAGAAATTGAAACATTATATAATTCACGTATTTTATCAATTATTTCTAATTTAGACAAAGGATGATTTATATCAGAATACTTCTTTAAAACAAAATATAAATACATTATATTACCGTTATTTTCATAAACCTTTTCTGCCATAAATCATTCTCCTATATACTCATAATAACATATTTAATCATTATAAACAATTAAAGAAAAATTAACTCTATTATCATATAATTCTTCATCAAAAGATATATTAACTATAAAATTTTTATTTTTGTCAAAATTAGACTGAATGCTCTCAATTACATGTTCAACAACGCCATATGTATGCATTTTACAAATATTCAAACACAATACAATATTAGAATAATTACTGAATAATATATCATTTGATAAAGAATCATAATCAAACTTAATATAACTCTTTAAATTATATTTCTTATACACGCATTCTTTCATGTTGCAAAACATATTATTAACTTCATTTATACTGCTAACAGTTAAAGAATTACCAGAAGTTATTCTATTTATATCAGATTTAATATTTTCATAATCATTTTCATTTCTTAAAACATTTTTAATATTCATAAATAACTTATCTTTCATATTAATAACTCTCCTTTACAGTATAAATATCATTTAAATTTTTAGTTATTTTATATACATCATCAAGCATTTCACCATAAAGCAAATAAATATTCCCTTTCTTTTTATTTTTTCTAAATATTTTAAATAAAAACATATTTCATCTTTCCCTTCTGACTAAATTATATCAATTACAAAATATATAAAAAATGTCATTGGTCAAATATGTCCACAAAAAAAGATATACAAATCTGCATATCTATTTAATATTAGATTTAAGAGTTATTATTACTGGACGAACTCCATAAACACTATCAATACGTGCACTGTTATCACGAAGATCTCCAGTAATATTTACACGATACACACCACTAGAGTCAGAAGTACTCGGTGACATTGTCCAATAATATATAGAATATAACCATGTTGGCACATTCGTGTACATTTCAGTTAAAATCACAGATTCATCAGCCTTACAAGCATTACTACTATCTACATTATTTATTATATTACATATTTCATCAGTAGTTATTAAACGCACACTATTTATTTCTGTTCCGCTGGCACTAGTTAAACTATTATTTATATATGTAGTAACATCACTATCTATAAACTTCTTTATTGTTGAATCTTCTGTTACTATACTTCCATTTGCTGCATATATATTACATCCATATTCTGGTCTAGTACAATATGAATTTTTTTCTGTTGTTCTTGCATTTGCCTTGTCAAACGCTATTACATACTCACTTTGTTCTGTTGTCCAACCTGATGCATCATTCTTTATATTTTGATCTGCAAATAATGTTACTGTTTCTGTATTACTATCACTTG
>CAKPCJ010000023.1 GCA_934141575.1 uncultured Bacilli bacterium | reverse complement strand
CTCCTATTTCTAGTATTGTTTTTGTGTCTGGTTTTATGTGCAGTGTTCCAACAGCATGTGCCGTTATTTCGTTTTTTACTAAATTTGCTCCTATTATTGTACCTATTAATTTTCGCGCTGATCCAGTTACACCTACTCCTCTAATTTTCATTTCTTCGTGTAAATTATTTTTTAATTCCAATATCAATTTTTTTACTGCTTCTATTGGATTTCCATTGGTCCACATATAATGAGACGCTATTATGTTACCATTCTCATCTATAATAACACCTTTAGTCGAGATTGAACCAACATCTATTCCTATATACCCCTTTCTCATTTATTCCTCCTCATCTGCAACATATCTAAGAAAGCTTCTAATCTTGTATTTATTCCTGTCTCACTGCTTTCTGTATCAAAGCTAAAATAAAGTATCGGTATTCCATATTGGGAACTTAAATTTTGAAGAATTGGCATTGCATTTATTTCTGGGGTACATCCAAAACTCTTCATATGTATTATTCCGTCGAAACCTTTTTCCATGAGCATCTTACTTTTTACAACGCTATCTGTTCCACCAGCTCCTAATGAATACCTTAAATATTCACCGGCATGTTTAAGAAGCTTCTTTGGTTTTTGAGCCCCCTTAAATACTAAATAAGTTATGTTTACATATCTATATACGGATACATTGTTATTCATAAAAAATTCTTCTATGTGGTGATTACTATTTGGTTCCATTAATGTATATAATTCACCAACTATTCCTATTTTTAGTACATCTTTTGACATATCTACGCTGTTCTTTAATAAAGACATATACTTCTTTTGAATTTTATTTAATTTTGACAATCTAGTTACTAACTTTAATTCTTCTAAATATTGATTGTGTATTTTAGAAAATATTCCTTTTTCTTTTTCATATGCCGTATATATTCTTACGTAATCTTCCAATTCATCCATATAATAGATCATTTTTACTAGTAATAATGTATAGTATAGGCTTTTAAACACATTTAATTTTTTATTTACTCTTTTACACGATTTATATATTTCTAAAGGAGTAACTCCTTTATCAAATAACTTAATAAATTCAAAATCATATCCTAAATCTTTTAATATTTGTTCTTGTAATTCAGCATAATATCCGAATCTACAACCTCCACCTGCCTGAATTAAAACATTAGCTCCCCTATCTAAACTTTCTATAAAATTTCCTAAATTATACTTAAATGGTGAGCACACCATATCTGGTGAATTTTTTTCCCCTAATTCTATTGTTTTCTTTGTAATTGGAAGTGGTTCTAATGAGTTCATATTTAATACTTTATCTACAAAGAGTTTTATCGGTATATAATAATTGGCTAATTGTGGAAAACTGCATACCTTTCTATTTACTTTTGCTTTCATTTAATATATCTGTAAAACTTTCTAGTCTTGTTTGTAATCCGGCATTTCCACTTTGCTCATCAATTATTATATTAATTTTCTTTGTATTTGGTAATTTTCTCATAATAAGGTCATTTGTTATAGAATCTAACCCACATGGAAAGGTTGATAAAAAAATTATACCGTCCATCTTTTGTTTATAATAAAGTATACTTCCAATTAATATTTTACTGTAGGTCCAATATAAATCTTTAGTTAAATTTTTGGAAAGTTTTATTGCTTTATCATATGGTACTAATTCTGCATCAAATACATCTATATTCATTTTGTTTAATATGCTTCTAACATTTTCTCCTACCATCGGATCAAATGCATTGTAAGGATGTGCAACTAAGAGAACTTTTTTGTTTTTGGATTCGGATATTTTTTTTATTTGATTTTCAACGTCATTTTCATGCATTTTTTGAGAATATCTTAATGCTTTGAGATATGCTAGTTTTGAATCACTATAACTTTTTCCTAGCTGCATACCCATTTCTATAAAGCCATTTCTTTCTGTCCTACCACTTGTTACATCTACATCATATGTTATTAATTTTACTTCTTTAAATATTGCTTTTACATTATCATATAGTGCATTAAATTTTACGCATACATCTTCTTTTTTTCCAAAGTTACATATTCTAGGCACTAAAATGTAATCGCACTTTCCAACCAATGACGACACGTGTCCAATAAATATTTTAGATGATAAACATGATTCATCTATTGATTTTTTTATTCCATCTTTCATTGTTTTTTTTGTAGTGGTTGGACTATAAATAGTTTCAATTCCTAGTTCTTCAAAGAATTTTTCCCACAAATATTTATACTTGTAATACAGGAGTGCTCTTGGTATTCCTATTCTCATATCATCACCCAATTAATTTATATTCACGTAATTGTTGAGATATGAAAAAAAGTGCAATTAAGCACTATTCAATTACCTCATATATTAATTTTGTAGAATTTGGTTTTTCTATTTCTATTGTAAAACAATTTTCTATTATTTTTTCAATGTCAATTCCACTTAAATCAGCTTGTTCATCTAAATAAAGATCTAGTATTTTTTCATTTTTTTCTATATATTCACCGACTTGATGGTTTAATACTATTCCTGTTTTATAGTCAACTTTTTCTTTGCTTCTTATATTTACTATTAAATCGGCTAGTCCTCTTGCATCTATATTTGTTATATACCCACTTTTTTTACATTTAAATTCCTTTATATTTTGTGCTTCTTCCATTAGTTCTAGGTTTCCACCTTGATATTTGACAAATTCTATAAACTTATTTAAAGCTCTTCCACTTTCTAATGCTTCTTTAGCTTCTAGGTAAGCTTCTTCTCTACTGATATTTTTACCTATACTTATCATTATTGAAGCAAGTTCTAAAACTAATGATTTTAAATCTTCTGTGCCTTTTCCATCTAGTACATTTATTGCTTCTTCTACTTCTAGTACATTCCCTATATTTTTTCCCAATGGGTAATCCATATTAGTTAATAGACAAACTACCTTTCTTCCTGCCTTTTGTCCAATATCAATCATTCTTTTTGATAAATCTCTTGCCTCTTCTAAATTCTTAACTAGAGCTCCTTCTCCAACTTTAACATCTATAACAATTTTGCTAGCTCCTGATGCTAATTTTTTAGACATTATACTTGATGCAATTAAAGGAATAGAATCTGTTGTTCCAGTTATGCTCCTTAATGCATAAATTTTTTTATCTGCAGGTACCATGTTAAATGTTTGACTTATAATTCCCATGCCAATTTCATTAACTTGTTCTATAAAATAATCAATACTCATTGATGTTCTAAAGCCTGGAATAGACTCTAACTTATCAATTGTCCCACCTGTATGTCCCAAGCTTCTACCACTCATTTTAGGGACTTTTATACCACAGCTGGATACTATTGGTAGTAATATAAGGCTTACCTTATCCCCTACACCACCTGTTGAGTGCTTATCTACTGTTATACCTTCTATTTTGCTTAAATCAATTGTACTTCCACTATTTAGCATAGTATCTGTTAAGTAATATGTTTCTTCTTCATTCATTCCATTAAAGTAAATAGCCATTAATAAACTCGACATTTGAGAATCAAGTATTTCTTTGCTTAAAAAGCCGTTTACGACATATTTTATTTCTTCTTCTGATAAAACTTCTCTTCTTTTCTTTTTTTCAATTATATTAATTATATTCATTAGCCTAGCACCTCTATCTTAAACTTGTAATCTACATATCCATCATAATAAAACCTTTTATATAATTTTGAATATAGCGAAACTCTGTAAATTCCTGGTTCTGTTAAGTATTTAGTTATATCACTAGTATACTTTCCTTTATATATTGTCTTCATATTATTGTTTTCACTCACAATATACATATTTGTAATATCATAATCCATTTTGCTTAGTGTTATATTTACTGGTTCATTCATTTTAACCTTTTTTAATGGAAGCTTACTGTCTGAATCAGAATAGTTTGGACTTCTTCCCTCTTTTGTATAATCATAGATAAATGGTATCAATGTAGTTTTATATTTGTAATTTATATCGTAAATTATTTCACTATCATTTATAGTTATTACTGGATATTGTATTTCTATTTCATTTATTGTCCAATAAAATATCATTAAAAGAATTATAAACGGCAAGTATATAAAAAAAGTCTTCATGATACCATTCATATTATCACCTATAATATACATTATAACACAGATGAGCAAAAATAAAAAGAATAAGTTTTATTATTTACTTATTCTTACAAACCTCTTCAAAGCAGATAGGTTTATTTATTTGGAAATTTTATTTTTTCAATAATTTTCACTTTTCTTTTTTCTTTTGTTCTAGATACACTTATTGAATTGTTACCTGTTGTTCCGATACCTATAGTTTTACACTTCTCGCCAATCATATCAATAGAAGCCTTTAAGGCACACTCAATTACAGTAGCTTGAAACGCTTTAAATGTGTCCTCGTAATCTTCGTTTTTAATATTTGTCAAGGATAAAATACAATCCATTATAGTGTTTGAACATGCATTAATCAAATACATATCTATATCTTTCTCGGATGCCCCATTTTTTCTCATTTCGTATAAATAATCTAATATCATTTCGTCTGGAACATTAAATTTTGTTAAAATCATTCTTTTTTCAAGATGTAATCTTGAAAATGATAAATTATATTTTGACTTAAGTATATTTAACTCACTATCTTCTTCATAGTCTTGCATATATCTTAGTGTTAGGTAATCTATATTTTGCATAATAATATCAAATTGTATTAGATCTTCACATTTATTATTCATTCTCCTCATTAGCTCAGTATATACTCTTTTTTCAATTGATCCCTCATGAAAATGTTCTTTCTGATTGGCTGTGTGTAAACATTCAATAGCGTTTTCTAAAATTTGTTCATCATTTGCAATTAAGTCATACTCTTTTTCTTCTTTTTTTCTTAATTCATTTAATTTTTTTAATAATTGGTCATATTCTTCACTATTCTTTTTTCCATCTATTTCATATTCTATAAGTTCATCATAAATTCTACGAATTTCTTCAACTATTTTTTCTAACATTATTTTCCCCTCAAACGGGGGTTATTTTAACATAAATTTAATGAATTTGCAAGTTTATAAACTACTCGTACTTTGCAAAACCTGGCGTTTTATAAATGTTTCCATTATCACAATGCCACGTTGCCTCTACTTTGTCTAGTGTATTAACAAAATCTAATCCTTCTCTTAGTGACATATTTAATAATTTATTAACATACATTTCTGCATATATGCTGTCATCCGTTATTAGTGTGATATTCCCGTCACAATCATCCGATGAATTGCTTTTTCTTTTAGTAATCACCGTTTTATTTGAAGTTCTAATTACATCGTTGTCATTAGTTAATATGTAAAAAAAAGAATAATTATAATTAAAACCAACTTTTATTAAATTATCAGTTGTAATCATATAACAATTTTCAGCTCTTTGTATAATATTTCCAATTGTTTGAATCGTGTATCCAACTTTTACACTATTTAAATTAATTTCATCATCTGAATACTTTGTAATCTTGTCATCCGACATATTAAATATACCACTATATATATCTTTATTGTAAATTTTTGCCAACTGTATTAAATACATTAGTTCTCTATCAACAGTTATTTCTTTTTTTAATTCAAGCTTTTCATTTATGTAATACAAATTAACAACATCTTTATATTCATTGTTTACATCAAATAACTTATCATAGTACTTAATTTTTTCATCAATTTCATCAAGTAGTTTTTCAGTGTCCTTATTATTACTATATACTTTTACATTTATAGTTGTATCAAGTGCCTTAATTGTTCTTTGATACATTTTCACTTCATTGCTACATCCACTTATTAAAAATAAACTTGAAATAATTAACAATATTTTCTTCATTCTAACACCAGTATAATTATATATTAATTAAATTTAAAACTCAATATTTACTAAAATAACATCATCTCCTATTTTAACTATTTGGTCCCATACAATTTCAAGTTCATCTTTTGATGAAAAAAATCTTCTAAACATTTTATTAGGCTCAACAATAAGTTTCATCATTTTTCCATCGTTTCCATCTATTTTAGCATCTATTATGTTTCCTACTTTTTTCCCATCAAATACATTTATAACATCTTTTACTTGAAGTTCACTTAATCGCATACAATCACCAATTAATTATATTTTTTTTAACCCCATTTATTCTAAATTGACAAAAAAAATATATAGTGTTAGTATACTCTAATAAGTGAAAGGTTGTGTTTTTATGAATATGAAAAAAGGTAAAATTAAGACATTTCTATTATCTTCGTTATTAATGGTTACTGGGTGTTCTAGTAATAATCAAATTAAACCAAATGATTCTGATAAAAGTTTAATTACAAGTGCATCGTCTACCACAGCTTTGGTTTCTAGTAGTGAAACTGTAGATACTAGCGACTTTTCTAATGAAAGCGATATTTATTCAAGTGAAGAAATAAACTATGATGTATCTGAAGAGTTAGATGAAAATGAACTTATTTCTATTTTAGAAGATCAAGAAAAGCAAATAATGAATGAAGCCGTTAATGGAACCAAAGAGTCTTTAAAAACAAAATTAGATGAATATTTTACTTTAACAGTTGGATTTTTATTTTGTAATCAACCTATTAAGGGAAAAACATTAGATGAATTATCTGATACTGCTAAAGCAAAAATCATTTCTATCACTAACAATATAAACGACGTGATTGAGGAATATGTTCCTGATTATAAAGTGACTATAAAAGAAACTTATACAGAAGTTAAAGATTGGACATTGGATAAATTTAAAGATGCTTCATCATATATTAAAGAAAAACTTGAAGGTAAAATTGGAAAAGAAAACTGTGAATCATTGATTAAAACATATGAAGACACAAAAATAAAAATTAAAGATTTTGCTAGTTCGGCTTGGGATAAGACAAAAGATATAGCTAGTGAAGGAAAACAAAAAATAATTGAATGGTGGAAAAATAAAACTAATAATGCAGACTAAACATCTGCTTTTTTAATGTAAAAAATGAGTCAAAAGCATTATAAATATCGCAACTATTATTCCTAGAATCTTACTACATCCATTTGAACTTTTCATTATAGGATATATATCTTCTATAGTAATGTATAGCATCATGCCACATACAATAGCAAGTATTATTCCTATTATTCCATTTGTTATTATATTCGATAAAAATAAACATGCCATTATAGCACCTATTGGTTCTGCTATTCCTGAGGCGAATGAGTATAAAAAACCTTTTAGTTTGCTTCCGGTAGAATAATATATTGGCATTGATACCATTATTCCTTCTGGAATATTGTGCATAGCAATAACTAGTGTCATCATAACACCTAATGATAGGTTTTCATAACTTGTCATAAACGTTATTATTCCTTCTGGCATATTATGAAGTAGTAATATTATAAAAGTAGTTATTCCTAATTTATATAATTTTTTATCATATTTTTTATTTCTTACTTCTATTTTACCTATTAATTTTCCTATTACTATTCCAACTATTATTAAAACAAATACCATTATAAATGGATAGTCGTATGATAATATTAAATATTTATAAGAACTTGGCGCTAAATCGAATATACATATGAATAATATAATTATGAAGGAAAAACTAAAAGTGAATGAAAGGGCATTCTTTTTATCCTTTTTTCCCATAAACATAAAAAGGCTTCCAATCATAGTTGAAAAGCCTGCTAATAAAGACAAAAATATTGCCAAATTTTTTTCATTCATAAAGAATCACCTAGTTAATTCTATTCAGAATATCTAGCTTATTTACTACTAATTGGTATTTTGAAAACCTTTTTTCTACTTTTGCTTTTATTAATATTATGTCATGTTTATTTAAAGCACCAATTTTAGTATATATTTCTGGAAAAACTGTCACATCTATATTGTCAGTTTCATCACTTATTTTGATGAAAGACATCTTTTGATTATTTTTTGTTGTTATTTCCTTTATACTCTCTACCATACCCAAAACTAATATATTTTTATCTAAATATTTTGGTATATTTTTTATTTCTATATAATTATTATTTTTATATTTTAAGACTGGATGATTATTAAAATAGAAACCAAATACATTTAATTCTCTTTCACTTATCTCATCTTTACTATACTCTTCAAAACGTTCAATTATTGGCTCATCTATAAATTCCTTGCTTATTTCTTTTACTAACCCAGCATAATTAATAGATAAATTTAAATTTTCATGCATTGTTCTCCTATTTAAATTAAATACATCTAAACTTCCAGAATCAATTAATATTTCTAGTATTTTTCTATCTATATTTGTGCTATAACATCTAGATACGAAATCATTAAATGATATAAAATTACTTTTTTCTCTCTTATCCAATATTTCTTTTACTATATTTTCTCCTATTCCTTTTATACCATTTAGGGGATATAATATACTATTTTGTTCTAGTTTAAATTTATCTATACTGTTGTTTATATTTGGTTTTAATACGCAAATATTTTGTTTTCTACATTCATAAATACACTCTTTGATTTTAGAAGTACTATTTAATAGCTCGACATAAAAAATTGTTGGATAATTTGCTTTTATATATGCCATTTTATACGCTATTATGGTATATGCAACAGAATGTGCTCTATTAAAACCGTATGATGAAAATTTTAATATATTTTCAAAAATCATTTCTGCTTTTTCTTTGCTGTAACCATTTTTAATGCTTCCATTTATAAATTTAGGTTTTTCTTGCTCTAATATGTCATATTTTTTCTTACTCATCGCACTTCTTAGTATGTCAGCTTCACCAAGAGTAAATCCTGCCATTTTCGCTGCTATTTGAAGAATTTGTTCTTGGTATACTATTATTCCATAAGTTGATTTCAATATTGGTTCTAGTGAGTCGTCAATGTACTTTACATTTCCATTTTGTTTTAAATATATATATTTGTCTATAAACATAGATGGTCCCGGTCTAAATAATGCATTTGCACATATTAAATCTTCTATATTGTCTGGCTTTAACTTAGTTAAAAAGTTTCTCATTCCCTCTGATTCGAACTGAAATATTCCTAAGGTATTTGCTTTTTTAAATAATTCTATAGTTTTAACATCATCAAGTGGTGTATTATTAAAATCGAAGTTACTATCTTTATTTGCTTTTATACTTTTAATTAATTTACTTATTAGAGTAAGATTTGCAATACCAAGGAAGTCCATTTTTAATAGCCCCATACTTTCAAGATAATTAGCAGGATATCCAGTTATATAGGTATCCCCATGCTTTATCAGTGGCATTAATGAATCTAGTGGAACTTTGCTTATTATTATTCCTGATGCGTGCACACTTCTTTGCCTTTTTATTCCTTCTATGTGACTTGTTACATCATATATTTTATATAAGTTGTTATCCCTAATATATTTTTGAAATTCTTTATTTGAATTGTATATGTCTTTAAGACTTGTTTGAGTATTTGTTACAAAATTTGCTATACCCTCTATTAATTTTACTGGTACATCAAATATTCTACCGATGTCCCTTAATGCTGCTTTAGCTCCCATTGTTTGAAAAGTTATTATTCCAGAAACGTTCCTTTCACCATACTTTGAAATGCAGTATTTTATTACTTCATCTCTTCTAATATCTTCAAAATCAACATCTATATCTGGCATTGTTATTCTTCCAGGGTTTAAAAATCTTTCAAATAGCAAATTATATTTGATAGGATCTATATCAATTATGCCAAGTGAATAGGAAACTAAACTACTTGCTGCGCTTCCTCTTCCTGGACCAACTAAAATACCAATTTTTTTAGCATACCTTATGTAATCCCACACTATTAAAAAGTAATTTGTGAATCCCATTGTTTTGATAATGTTTAATTCATAATTTAACCTATTAAGATATTCTTGTGATACATTCCCTAATCTTTTTTCTAAACCTTTATGTGCAAGCTCTGTTAAATATTTATCCATATCCTTGCTTTCATCATATATTGGAAGGAGATTTTTTTCAAAGTTAAACTCAACATTACAATTATCACTAATATATTTCATATTAAATTCATCTTGTAATGGAATATTTACTTTTCCTATCAGGCAATTATATTTTGGGTATATTTTATATTCATTTATTTTTTTTTGATTTCTTATTAAATCTAGATACCCAAGGTATTTTGTATCTTCACTATCTAAAAATAGAACTTCTTGTATAAATACCAGATTTTCTGTAATTTTTACAAATTGCTGCCTTTCATTAAGAGTTAAATATCCAAGATATGTTTTATACAAATCACTTATTAGCTTATATTTACTTGAATTATTTATGATTGCTATTAAATTATCCGATTTACTCAAATCAGATATTTCTAAGTTTCTTTGTGACTTTGTAGTTACCAATCTAGTTAATTCATTATACCCTTTTTTGTTTTTAGCATACAGTAGTAAATTAAAATCACTTACTTCTAAATCTACACCTATAATTGGTTTAATTCCTGATTTCTTGCATTCATTGTAAAATTCGATTACACCAGACATAGTGTTAGTGTCAGTAATTGCAACACTGCTTATTTTGTATTCACAGCACTTTTTAACTAATTCTTTTATAGTTACTAAGCTACTTAAAAAAGAATAATCAGTTTTTACATTTAGTGGTATATAATTCATGGTAACTACCTCCCAAGGTAATTTTAGCAAAAACTTTTCAAAAAAACAATTATTAAAACAGTACATACGTACTGTTATTTAATAAATCTAACTAATATATCATTTGATAAATAAATATACTCTTTATTTATTTTTAGATAACCATTTTCATCAATTAACTTTTTATCTTGAATTAAATCTTTTATATCAAAGTATTTATCTATTTCTATGCCGTATTTATTGTAAAACTTAGTTTTACTAACGCCTTCTAACTTTCTGAGACCTAAGATCATTTCATTTTCCATGTTCGTTTGTTTAGTCATTAATTCTTCTTCTCTATTTAAATTTCCATTTATATATTCTGTTATGCTTCTAGTATTTGAATATCTCACGTTATTTATAAATCCCGATGCGCCTAGTCCAAAACCATAGTATTCTTCATTATTCCAGTATGTCAAATTATGTTTACTCTGAAAATCTTTTTTTGCGTAATTACTAGTTTCATAATGAATATATCCATTTTTGTTTAATGTATCTTCTACTAAATTATACATATCATATTCCTCATCTTCATCAATATTTGATGTATTGTTTATATATAATTTTGTGTGAGGTTCAATTATTAAGGAATAGTATGAGATATGTGATATATCTAAATTCAAAAATTTTTCTAAATCATATTTAACCTTTTTAATATTCATTCCTGGAATTCCATACAATAGGTCTATATTTATATTATCAAAATATTTTTTGCACAGCATTAAAATTTCTATTTGGTTTACATCACTAGTTCTATTTAAATATTCTAGGGTTTCTTTATCAAAACTTTGAATTCCTATACTTAATCTGTTGACTTTGTTCTGTTTAAATAATATTAATTTTTCCTCTGTTATTGAATCTATATTACATTCAATCGTGTATTCTTCCACTTTTTTTCTATTTATATTGTTATTTATTATCCTAAATAATTCTTTTAGTTCCTCTATATTTAATGAACTCGGTGTGCCACCACCGATATATATTGTATTTATAAGGTCATCATTATAATTTTCCTTTATTTCTTTCTCGAGTGATTTAAGATATTCCATTATTTTACCATTATAAAATACTTTTGGAAAATCACAATATGAGCAAATTCTATTACAGAATGGAATATGAATATATAATGATTTCATCTATTATCTTTCTTTTTAAGAGATTTTTCAGCAATTGCTCTTGCTTCTTCTAATCCTAGATTGCTCAAACTTTTGAATTTTATTAAAGCTGAATATATTGAATCATTTTCTTTATTTAAAAATTCAGTAAATTCATATTTTTGATCTTCATTTAATGTTTCATATAATGGCTTTATAAAAAAGATAAATGCTGATTTATATTTTCTCAAACATCTTTTTCTTTCTTTAGAATTATCTATTTTTAATATATCGTTGTAGCTTAATATAATAAACTTTTTCATGATTCCTCCTAATATTTAAAAACAAGTAACTAATTACTTGCTTTTTACCTTTTCAACTTGTCCTAGTACTTCTAATAATTGTTTCCTTGCTAATAACAATTGTTCTTTTTGTGCATCAATGTGTGGCTTTAAAAGAGAATATATTTCGTTCCTTTTACTATTTCTTTTGCTTATATATTCTATTAATTTTTCTCTCTCAGAATTATATTTTTTCTTTTTAAATTTAGTATAAAATAAAATAGTCATTTCTATAGGTAACATTCCTTGTTCCCTAAAAGTTAAATTATATTCTTTATAAAAAATGTCAAGTGCTCTTTCTTTTATTCCAAATTCGTCCATTATTTCTTCAACTGTAACTATTTTCTTTTGGATTCTCAATTCTCTGTAATAATCAATTAATCCCTTTTTCATATGTTCATATTGTTTTTCTACTCTTCTATGTTGTTTTAATGATGTATATATTCTTGCCATTTAAAAATCCCCCTTTTTGGGAATATATAATATCATAATTTTAGATTTTGTCAAATATTTTTTACAGAATATTCTATTGCAGTATTCTTATTAGTTTTTCTCTTTCAAAATTATATCTTTCACTTTTGAATTTAGTGTGAAACAAAATGGTCATTTCCATGGGTAGCATTCCTTGTTCTCTGAAATTTAAATTATATTCTTTAAAAAACATTCCTAATTCTTCTCTATTTATTTCAAGTTCTAGCATAATTTCTTCAACTGTAGCTATTCTATTTTGATTTTTTAACTCTTGATAATAATTAATTATCTCTCTTTTTATTGAATCACGTTTTTTTGTTTTAATATCATATGGTGCTTGATTTATTGTAGACATCTAGAATCCCCCCTCTTTGAGGATATATAATATCACAAATTTTAATTTTGTCAAATTCTCTTAGAATTGGTTATATTAGCACCCTCTATTTTTCCTAACATGCTGTTATGTGCTAACCAATTTTGTATTTCTTTATATAATTCTCCCCCTAAAGCCTCTTTAACATATGAAGCATTAAAGCAGTCATATACATAATCCCTTGTTATTTTTTCTTCTTCAGTAACACTTTTATTATAAGCATCAGCTAATTCTTCTAATGAATTATATTTATTAGTTATCATTAATTTATATAAACATAGCACAACTTTATTTTTTGCTTCCAACCTGTCTTTGCTACCTGTATATTTTTTACTTCCAATAAATTGCCCATTTGCTTCTTTTAAAGGTACATTATTCAAAAATGAGTTTATGCCACCTTTTCTGTTGCCATCTACTTTGTTCTTTATTTTTTGAGTTTCAAGTTTACTAATAATTTCCGGATTAAACAATTTAACAATAATGGGATCATTTAAGTATCTTTGTACGCTGGATACTGGTATATCAGTTTTTTTAGATACCTCTGCAATTGTTATATTTGGGTTATTTATATAAGTTTCAACAACTAACTTTATCTTCTCTTCTTTTGTCATAGCGCTATTCCTCATCCATAGATAGGATAGATAAAAATGCTTCACTAGGTACTTCTACGCTTCCTAACATTTTCATTTTTTTCTTTCCTTCTTTTTGCTTTTCTAAAAGCTTTCTTTTTCTTGATACATCGCCGCCGTAACATTTTGCAAGTACATTTTTTCTAACTGCTTTTATATCACTTCTAGCGATAACTTTACTTCCAATTGAGGCTTGAATTGGTACTTCAAACTGCTGTCTAGGTATTATTTCTTTTAATTTATCAACTATAGCTTTTCCTCGCTTATATGCAAAATCCTTGTGGACTATTAAACTAAGTGCATCTACTTCTTCACCATTAAGAAGTATATCCATCTTCACTAAATCGCTCACTCTGTTGCCTATATAATCATAATCAAATGAAGCATATCCTTTTGTGTTGCTTTTTAATTTATCAAAGAAATCATACACTATTTCAGAAAGTGGAAGTTCATATTTAACATTAACTCTTGTTTTGTCTACATAATCCATTCCTACGTAATTTCCACGTTTTTCTTCACATAATTTCATTATTGCGCCAACATATTCATTAGGGACAAAGATATTTGCTTTTATATATGGTTCTTTTATATATTGTATTCTTACCCTTTCTGGCATTTTTGCTGGGCTATCAATATAAATAATGTTTCCATCTGTTTGAGTTACTTCGTATATAACTGATGGGCTTGTTAAGATTACATCAATATTAAATTCTCGCTCTATCCTAGTTCTTATTATATCCATATGAAGCAATCCTAGAAAACCACATCTAAAACCAAATCCAAGTGATTGCGATGTTTCTGGTTCATAAGTTAGAGATGCATCATTTAACTTTAATTTTTCTAATGCTTCTTTTAAATGGTCATACTTATTTGTTTCTACTGGATATATTCCAGAATAAACCATGGATTTCATTGGTTTATATCCAGGTAATGGCTCTTCACAAGGATTATCAAAACTTGTTATTGTGTCACCAACTTTTATATCTGTTATGCTTTTAATACTTGCACCTATATACCCTACTTCACCTGGTAAAAGCTCATTTTTCTTAACGTGTTTAGGTGTTGCCGTTCCAAGTTCAATAACATCGTAAATTGCTCCTGTTGACATCATTTTTATTTTGTCTCCGACCTTAATACTTCCGTTTACAATTCTTACGTTTGCGATGACACCTTTGTATGAGTCAAAATAACTATCAAATATTAATGCTTGTAATTTATCAGAATTTGTCGTTGGATGTGGAATTTTTTCTATTACTCTGTTTAATAAATCCTCAACACCATAACCTGTTTTACCACTTACAAAAAGCACTTCATCCTCATCGAAGCCAAATGTTTCAACAAGTTCTTGTCTTCTTCTTTCTGGTTCTGCATTTGGAAGATCAATTTTGTTTACAACTGGTATTATAGTTAAATCATTTTCAAGAGCTAAATAAACGTTTGCTAATGTTTGAGCTTCTATTCCTTGCGTAGCATCTACTACAAGTATTGCACCCTCACAGGCAGCTAAACTTCTTGATACTTCATATGAAAAGTCAACATGACCAGGCGTATCAATTAAATGCAGTAAATATCCCTTGTATTTTAATTGTACCGCATTAAGTTTAATTGTAATACCTCTTTCTCTTTCCAAATCCATTGAGTCTAGTAATTGTTCCTTCATTTCTCTTTTCTCTATGGCACCTGTTATCTCTAGTATTCTATCCGCTAATGTACTTTTTCCATGATCTATATGCGCGATTATAGAGAAGTTTCTTATTTTTGTTATATCCAATTTGTTCACCTTATTCCATAATAAAAAGCATAATTTGCTATGCTTTAAGTTTATCAAAATTTAACGAATAAGTAAATATTATTTGACAGCCTTATCTATTGCCTTAAATACACCACCTAATATCATTTTAGTATATTTTTCTATGTTATTTGATAAATCCATTCCCATTCTTGACACGCTGTTATTGTAATCATACTCTTCTTCTAACATGTAGTCTGTCATATCTATATCTTTTCCTTCTTTTACATCGGATTCAAATTTTTCCATATTTTCTTTTGTAATTACCATTTTTTCATGTTGTTTATAATCAAAATATCCAGTCATTCCAACTATATAAAGCACTAAAAAGCAAATAAACACTGTCAAAAAACTACCAAAAAATATTTTTTTAGCCATTTTTCTTCTCCTTAATATATTCACTTAAAACTTGTGCCACTATTTCAAGCGTATTGTTTACTTCTTCTATTGTATTATCAACTCCGCCTATTTCCATAAGCATTGTATTTGGAGAAAAGTCCTGATTGTATACACCATTTACAGTAGGACCTTCTCTTGTTAATATACCTTTGCTTAAACCATTCTTTTTACTGTTTATCATGGAACTTATTTTTTTAGCAAGTTCAAGATTTGGAGCATAATTTTTATTTTCTAATCCCACTACAAATAATATTTTTGCATAACTTACTCCATTTTCTTCATAAGTTGTATATTTCCTAGCAACCGAGTCCCTATGTACATCTATAAAATATTCTAAAGTTGGTTCTTCTAATATTTTCTTTTCCATTAAAGATCTAGTTATTCTATAACTTCTTACGTACTTCCAACCTTTTTCTGCTAAAAGTGCCGTTACATCTCCTTCTTCTACTATGGTTTTAATTCCAAGGTTATTAAGGTTTTCACGTAAAATATAAGATGCCATCATTACGTTAGGTGTTATATTATAAGCTTCTAAATTTTTAGAACTGTAGTTTTCTAACTGATGAGTGTTATAAAGATATACTACCGGGGATGAAACTTCTGATTCAAAGGGGTCTTCTATATATTGAGAAATTTTCTTTAATTCTTCTAAATTATTTTCATCTTCATCTGAAGAAGGTTCTTTATTAATAACAAACGCTGTATCTAATATAGAAACCGGATTAGTTATGTCAATATCTGTAAAATATGATAGTGCTTTATTAATAAAATTAGTTTTTGAATATCTATATATCAAGTTATGATTTGATTCAGACAGCATATATTTAAGAAATTGTTCATTGTCTATATTTATATATTTATGCGATAAAAAGTAAAATGTTGCAGAGTAGCTAATATAAACTATAAGAATAAATAATAAATACTTTATTTTAAATCTTCTTCTTTTTTTACCTGCTCTAAATTTAGCCATATTATCACCAATATAAATATATAATAGTACTGTTTTAAAAAATGTCGATTGTATGAAAAAAAGAAATAATTTCTTATTTCTTTTGTTTGCTTAATGTTGCATATTGTTTTGCAAATGAAGCTACCCTATCTAATGCTTCACTCGGCTCTTTATCATAAGTTGCAACTTCATATATATTATCCATATAATTACAAATAGTAGTTGTCAAATTTTGTTTGCCTTTCTTGTTCAAAACGAAAGTAGGAATATTTTTTTCTTCAGCTAATTGCAAAACAATTCCGTTTATAACTGAACCGTTACTAGCATCAATAACTACTAATTTTGAATTTTGTACTATTATTGTTAAATTTTGATATAAATTATTATTCTGGCCTTCAGATAATTCTATAATTTTAGGCACATCATATACATATAATTCAGTATAAACTTCACATATCGTTTTAATTGAATCATACTTTTCATCTTTGTCGATACTTCCACAAACTAACATAATTCCATTATCCATAATGTCACCCCTTTTTAGCAAAGAGTATTATATAGACTTTTTATGTTAATGTCAACAGTTTATTTCGTGTATTGCATTATTTTTATTTAGAGTTAAGTACATTGAACTTCTTTTTAATTGATTTAAGATAAATCTAATTGTTAAATTATCTAAATTTAGTTTAAATATTTTTTTAATTTGTTAAAATTACTAAGATTATATACTAAATTCAATTAAGATTTCCACATATTCTGTTATTAAAGTAACCATAAAGCTAAATTAATAAAAACTGTACTAACTTAAACCAATATATCTATCTATTAATAGACAAAATATTATAATTATTAAATATTCAAAAAAAAATAAACCCTTTTAAATATTTATAATTAATTATATGCACAAGAAAAAAACGGCTTCTACTCGCCTTAAGTAAACTTAAGACGAGCTTTACCGTTATCACATTTTATCTTCTTTCTAAGTACTTTAGTTATCTTACTCACTACATTATACATATTATTTAATATTAGATTTAAGAGTTACTATTACTGGACGAGCCCCAATAGCGCCATCGTGGTGCGCGACGAAAATACCAATGGCGCTAGCAGGAAATACGTAATACACATCAGTAAAGTTGGAAGCGCCTGGTGTCATTGTCCAATAGTATGTGGAGTATAACCATTCTGGTACATTAGAAAATGCTTCAATTAGCCTCTTAAAGCCATTAGAATCATAGTATGCCTTATCTAACGTACAATCATTATTGCTATCTGCATTATTTATTATGCTACATATTTCATCTACTGTTATTAAACGTATACTATTTATTGATGTTCCAACAGCACTAGTCAAACTATTATTTATGTATGGTCTAACTTTATTTTCTAGGAAATCTTTGATAGATGAGGTTTCATATACATTTGAATTATTTGTATCAAACTCTAGCTTATAATCATCACATTCGCTAGTTTTATTGGACCATTCACTTCCGTCACTCTTAAAATTTTTGTCTGCAAATAATGTTACTGTTTCTGTCTTACTATCACTTGCTTCTATTACATGCCATGTTGTTCCATCTTTTAATGTTACACTATCTCCTATTTGGTATGCTTTATATGTAACTGTTGGTGTTTCTGTTGATTTACCATCATCTTTTACTATATCACTATCTGCTATTGATTTTGCTTCTTTTG